>NZ_JAIUGQ010000049.1:0-41782 GCF_020164715.1 Mesorhizobium sp. ESP7-2 | reverse complement strand
TAAGTTTATCCACGGACGGTCTCCCTTGTTGAGATCTGCAACGACCTCATTCTGGCACATTGCGATGCCGTCGGGGGGCGTCCACCCCAACACGGACTCATGTCCGCTGCGCTCCGGTTCTCGAAATCACCACCATATGACTCGCCAGAGCACCTTTCGAAACAGTCTCTGAGAGCGTATCGAACGGACTCTATCTGCTCGATACTAGCCGATTTCAGCGCGCGGTGAAGCGGCGCCCGCAACTTCGCAAGGAATGTGCTTGTGAGGGTTAAAAAGGACAGTCGGCGCCGGGATTTCTCCCAGCGCCTCCCTGTCAGATCAGGACACGGTCGCGGCAGCAACTTCCGTAAAGTCGTCGCGCCATGCCGGCCTTGATTTTGACGGTCCTGCCAGAGGCCGCCCGAAGGCAGCATCCGTTCCAGACCACGCCGGTCTTGGCCCTTGCGGGCTTTGCCCTGCGCGCCATCGAAGGTTTTTGCCGTCCTTCATGGCAGCATCGGTCCGCCGTCGGCGTTGGCACGCTTTCCGCGGCCCCGTAGGTCTCGGCTTCCGTCCCTCGAACAGGCAAGCCTGCTTTTCGCTCCGGGCCGTACGGGCCTCAGGAAATCCGCCTTTCACTTCGCCTTTCGGCTTGATGATCGGTAGCCGCCTGAGATGGGTTGAACTTACGCCGGGTAAGGGGTTTGGGGAATGGCCGCGCCCCTGTGGATAGCGGGGTTATCGGGGACCGATGCCAGAAGCCAAGG
Source organism: Mesorhizobium sp. ESP7-2 (assembly GCF_020164715.1). NCBI lineage: Bacteria > Pseudomonadati > Pseudomonadota > Alphaproteobacteria > Hyphomicrobiales > Phyllobacteriaceae > Mesorhizobium > Mesorhizobium sp. ESP7-2. Next base: position 41,036 of record NZ_JAIUGQ010000049.1, on the reverse strand, counting down.
AAATTCAGGCGCGAACGCCTTAGACAGCCTGCCCCGCTTTTTCGGCGAACGAACCGAAGGTGCCCCTTGCCCTGTCGACAGGCGCGGGTTTCAATACCGGCAAAAGATTTGGGCGCGGCATGTCCGGCGCCTTCCGGGGGAGGATGCACAGTGAAGGTCGGGGTGGTGCTCAATCCGATTGCCGGTGGCGGCCGGCTGAAACGGCATTGGCCCGATGTCGCCGCAGCGCTGAAAAAGCACTTCGGCGATTTCGAACTGCGCGAAACACAGGCCGAGGGCGACGCCGAGCGGCTGGCGCTCGATCTCGCGGCAAACGGTTTCGACCTGGTGATCGCGGCGGGTGGCGACGGCACGGCGAGCGAAGTGGCCGACGGCTTGCTGCAGGCTCGCGAGGAGGGCGGCAGGACGACCGAACTCGGCCTGCTGCCTTGCGGCGCCGGCATCGATTTCGCGCGCGGCCTCGGCCTGCCGACGGCGATCGACGCGACGCTGAAACGGATGGCCGAAGCCAAGGCAAGGGCGGTCGATGCCGGCCGTATCTGCTACATCGACGAGCATGGCGCGCTGGCCAGCCGCCACTTCATCAATATCGCCAGCCTTGGCCTGTCGGGCGCCACCGACCGCGCCGTCAATGCCGACAAGCGCAAGGGCAGGATGTCGGCCAAGGCGCTGTTCCTGTGGCGCACAGTGGTCGAGTTCATCCGCTACCGCTTTCAGGACGTACGGATCACCGTCGACGACGGCGACCCGGTCGAGGCGCGCATGGCGCTGGTGGCGGTGGCCAACGGCAAATTCTTCGGCGGCGGCATGATGATCGCGCCCGATGCGGAACTGACCGACGGACAGTTCGACATCGTCATCCTGCGCGCGGCCGGCAAGCTGAAGCTGATCTGGGATATCAGGCTGCTCTATGGCGGTAGGCACCGCGACCATCCCGCCATCACCATTTTGCGCGGCAGGAAAGTGGTGGTCGAACCGCTCGGCGATGTGGAAAAGAACGGCGCGCTGGTCGACATAGACGGCGAGTCGCCCGGGCGCATACCGGCGACCTTCGAGATCCTGCCTGGGGCGTTGACGCTGAGGTATTGAAACGAGATGTTGCCGGGGACAGCGTCCCACAACGTCGTCATCCCTGGGCGAAGCAGGAGCGAAGCTCCGTCGCGCAGACCTGGGATCCATGCCGCGACCTTGGCCGGAACAGCACCATTGCAACGCCTTGATGTTACGGCATGGATCCTCGGGTCAAGCCCGAGGATGACGAAGGGAAGGGTGGTTCCGTCAATCGCCGAGGTATACGATCCGATCGAAACTCTCGTTCAGGAAACCAGTCGTGATGTTGCAGCTCTGATTCAAGTTGTTGCGGCTATGGGTCTAGATTCTTGCCCAACGCGTTGATTTCATTTGCTGGCTCATGTTGCTCAGATTTCCAACTTGGCCGGAAAGCCCGGCGCGCGCAGATCGGTGCCGACTGTATCCTCCAGCAGCTTGACGATCTGGGTCGACCAGGCGCCGCCGCCATACGCGGCCTTGCCCTGCTCGAAGATAGCGTTGACGCGCGATGCCAGATCGAGCGGGACGCCGGATTGTTCGGCCATGGCGAGTGCGAAGCCTAGGTCCTTCAATGCCAGGTCCATGGTGAAGCCGATGTCGTAGGAGCCGTTCAGCACCAACTGGCTTTCAGTCTCGTGGACGAAGCTGTTGCCGGAGGAGGCAACGATGGCGTGGTAGGACTGGGCGAGGTCGAGCCCGCCTTGCTTGGCCAGCATCAGCGCCTCGCCGGCGGCGACCAGATGGATGAAGGCCAGCATGTTGGTGATCACCTTGATCACGGCCGCCGAGCCGATCGGGCCCATCAGGAACGACTTCGCGCACATCGCTTCGATGGCCGGGCGGTGACGCTCGTAGAGGGTGGCATCGCCGCCGACCAGCGCGGTGATTTTGCCGACCGCCGCCAGATGCACGCCGCCGGTGACCGGGCACTCCAGCGTCTCGACGCCTCGGGCCGAGGCGAGGGCGGCAAGCCGCAAAATCTCGTCGCGGCCGTTGGTCGACATCTCGATCCAGGTGCCGCCCTTGGAGAGACCTTCCAGCAGCCCGCCCGGGCCAGCCAGCACCGCTTCGCTGACTTTTGGTGAGGGCAGGCAGCTTATGGCATTGCCGGCGCGAGCGGCGGCCTCGGCCGGGGTGCCGGCAGAGGTCGCGCCGAGCGCGACAAGGCGCTCGACGGCGGCGGGGTCGCGGTCGACAACGGTGACGGCAAAGCCGTTGCGGATCAGGCTGGCGGCAAGGTTGCCGCCGAGATGGCCAAGGCCGATGAAGGCGTAGCTCTCGCTCACGGCATCAACGGCGTCTGCATCATCTGCAGATGCAGGTCCTTGCCAGTGTAGGGATGGGCGTCGCAGACCGCCTCGTTGAGCTCGACGCCGAGCCCCGGCTCCTTCGACGGGATGACATTGCCGTCCTGCCATTCGATCTTCTTCTTCAGGAGCGTGGCGTGGAAACCGTCCCACTGCTTCAGCGATTCCAGGATGAGGAAGTTCGGCAGCGTCACCGCGAGCTGGATGTTGGCGGCACCGACGATCGGGCCGCAATAGCAATGCGGCGCGACCTGGATGTGATAGGCCTCGGCCATGGCGGCGATCTTCTTGGTCTCCAGAATGCCGCCGGAGCGGCCGAGGTCAGGCTGCAGGATGGTCGCGGCGCGGTTCTCGATGACGCGGGCGAATTCGGATTTCGTCGTCAGCCGCTCACCGGTGGCGATCGGGATCGAAGTCGCACGCGCCACCTGCGCCATCACTTCGGGCATGTCAGGCGGCACCGGCTCCTCGAACCACAAGGGATCATAGGGCTCGATGGCGCGCGCCAGGCGCAGCGCGCCCGATGCGGTGAACTGGCCATGCGTGCCGAAGAGGATGTCGGCGCGGGTGCCGACCGCCTCGCGGATTGCCTTGATCATGCGGGTCGAGACATCGATGTCGACGAGGCGGGGCTGGTGGCCGTCGAAGGCGGTGTAGGGGCCGGCCGGGTCGAGCTTGACGGCGTTGAACCCCTGCTCGACATATTCGAGCGCGCAGGCCGCGGCCATCTCCGGATCGTTGTAGACGTTCCTTCCGTCCGGCGCGTCCTCCGAATGGACACTGCCGGTGTGCGGATAAAGATAGGTGTAGGAGCGCAGCGTCTCGTGCACCTGGCCGCCGAGCAGTTTGTAGACCGGCTTGTTGGCCTCCTTGCCGACGATGTCCCAGCAGGCCATTTCGAGTGCGGAAAAACAACCCATGCCGGAAACGTCGGGGCGCTGGGTGAAGCCGGAAGAATAGGCGCGGCGGAAGAAATTCTCGATGTCGTGCGGATCGCGGCCGACGAGGTATCGCTCGGCCATGTCCTCGATCATCTTCGCCGTGATGTGCGCGGAGAAGGTAGCGTTGTAGGCCTCGCCATAACCGACCACACCGCCATCGGTGGTGAGCTTGACGAAGATGAAATACTTGCCGCCGATGCCAGGCGGCGGATTGCCGACAACCCAGGTCTTGACGTCGGTGATTTTCATTTATGGTCCTCCAGAACCAGTTCGGCGCCCTTCCACCCGGTCATGACCGAGGCGGCGTTGGTGTTGCCGGTGATGTTGTCGGGAAAGATCGAGGCGTCGATGACGCGCAAGCCTTCGAGCCCGTGCACCTTGAGGCGCGGATCGACGACGGAACGCGAGGGGTCGGGACCCATGCGGCAGGTCGAAACCGGGTGATAGACGGTACCGGAGCGCTTCCTGAAATCGGTGATCAGGTCGGCGTCGGACTGGATCGACGGTCCGGGCAACACCTCTTCGGCGATTATCTCGGCCATGGCCGGCATCGAGGCGATCTTGCGAACGAATTTCACCGCCGCCAGCATCTCGTCGACATCGGCATTGGTCGAGTAGGCGTTGGCGACGATCTTGGGATAATCCAGCGGATTGCTGGAGCGGATCATGATCTCGCCGCGGCTCGACGGACGGCAGTTGGACAGGCCGATGGAGAAGCCGGGCCACGGATCCGGCGTCAGGATCGGGCGCTCGCCATTCTTCGGGATGAGGGTCGAGAAGGCCTGGAAATAAAGCTGCATGTTGGGCCGCGAGAAGGCCGGGTCGGTGCGGAAGAAGCCGCCGCCATGGTTCATCGACAGCGACAGCGGGCCGGAGCGGGTCAGGATATACTGCATGCCGACCAAAAGCTTGCCCCACCACGGGCGCAGGATCTGGTTGAGCGTCGGCAGCTTGCCCTTGAAGGTGTAGTTGATGCCGACGTGGTCCTGCAGATTGGCGCCGACATTCTCGTTGGCATGAGCCACCGGGATGCCCAATCCTTTGAGCAATGCAGCAGGGCCGACGCCGGAGAGCTGCATGAGCTGCGGCGAGTTGATCGAGCCCGAGGACAGGATCACCTCGCGGCCGGCGCGGGCCGTTTTCGTCTGACCGTTCTGCCGATACTCGACGCCGACCGCGCGCTTGCCTTCGAACAGGATGCGGCTGGCCAGCGCGTTGGTCTCGACGCGGACATTGGCGCGCTTCATCGCCGGGCGCAGGAAGGCGCGTGCCGTCGACATGCGACGGCCGTTTTTGGTCGAGATCTGGTAGATGCCGACGCCCTGCTGGGCAGCACCGTTGAAATCGGGATTGAGCGGCAGCCCGGCCTGCTGGCCGGCGGCGAGATAGCGTTTGGTCAGCGGGTGGACTGCATCAGTTGTGTCGCTGATGTGCAGCGGGCCGCCGGTGCCGCGCCATTGGTCGGCGCCGGCCTCATTGTCCTCGAGCGCCTTGAAGGCCGGCAGCAGGTCGTCATAGCCCCAGCCGGGATTGCCGGCGGCACGCCAGTCGTCGAAATCCTCGCGCGCGCCTCTGATCCAGACCATGGCGTTGATCGAACTCGACCCGCCGAGCAGCTTGCCGCGCGGCCAGTGGTCGACATTGCCGCCGAGGCCGGGGTCCGGCTCGGTCTTGTAGTTCCAATTGACGGTGGGATCGAAGAAGGTCTTGCCGTAGCCGAGCGGCATCTGCACGTAAAAGCGGCGGTCGCTGCCCCCTGCCTCCAGCACCAGGACCGAGAAGCGGCCCGAGGCCGACAATTTGTCGGCCAGAACCGAGCCGGCCGAGCCGGAGCCGACAATGATGAAATCGTAGGTCTGCATGGTGGACGTCGGTGGCTCCTGAATGTGGCACCAACCTAGGCGCGGCGGGCCCGCCGCGTCGCCGCGCCTTCCGGCATCGGTTGTGAAAAAAGCGACTGGTATATCCAGCTACGTCGCGGGGAATACCGACAATCGCGCTTGATATGCATGGGGTCGACGGACTATGCGAGGGCATCGCCACTCTGCGCAAAGGCAGGAGAGCCCATGCGTGTCCTGTCGGATGCTTTCATTCCCGAACTGCCGGGCTATTACAAAGGCAAGGTCCGCGAGAATTACGACCTGGCCGACGGCAGGCGCATCATCATCGCGACCGACCGTCTCAGCGCCTTCGACATCATCTTGACCTCGATCCCGTTCAAGGGAGAAATCCTGACGCAGACGGCGCGGTACTGGTTCGAGGAAACGGCCGATATCTGTCCGAACCATGTGCGGGAATATCCCGATCCCAACGTCGTCGTCGGCACGAGGCTCGACATCCTGCCGGTCGAGATCGTCGTGCGCGGCTATCTGGCCGGGACCACCAGCACCTCGATCCTGACCCGTTACCGGCGCGGCGAGCGGGAGATGTACGGGATGCGCCTGCCTGGCGGCTTGCGCGACAACGAGAAGCTGGCCGAGCCGGTCATCACGCCGACCAGCAAGGCCGCGGACGGCGGCCATGACGAGCCGCTGTCCAGGGCCGAGATCCTGGAGCAGGGCCTGCTTACGCCGGCGCAATGGGAGACCGTCTCCGATTACGCCCTGCGGCTCTTCGCCCGCGGTCAGGCGCGCGCCGCCGAGCGTGGCCTGATCCTGGCCGACACCAAATACGAATTCGGCACCGACAAGGACGGGACGATCATCCTCGCCGACGAAATCCACACGCCCGACAGCAGCCGCTACTGGATCGCAGCGAGCTACGAACAGGCGCTGGCTGATGGTGCGCGGCCGGAGAGCTTCGACAAGGATTTCATCCGCTCATGGGTGACGGCGCGCTGCGATCCCTACAAGGACCCGATCCCGAGGATTCCGGACGAGATCGTCGAACAGGCCTCCAGCGTCTATGCCCAGGCTTACGAGGCGATCACCGGCAAGGCATTCGTGCCCGACCTTTCCGGCGACACTGTTCTCGACCGCATCCGTTCGAACCTTGCAGGTTATTTTTGAGAGGTGCGCCTCTCAGCTAGCGCCTGGTCTTACGCCGCGCAGTCGACCCCCACTCCGTCGAGCTTCGCTCGCCACCTCTCCCCCGTTCGACGGGGGAGAGGAAGGGCGCGAGCTTGGCGGGGCTGGCGCCTTCCTCTCCCTCCGGAGGGGGGAGAGGTGGCGCTGCGAAGCAGCGACGGAGTGGGGGAAGCCCGTTCCAAAACCCGAAGCCGCTGAAAATCAGGCACAACCGGGCGAATGCCAAGGTTAGCCAATGGCCCCATGGAGGCGAGGAAACAGCAACTGCGGCGCGTTGACCTGTTCCTGCAGCGGCGATACGGGATCTATGATCATCACCTCGCAAGGATTCGGCCCATGGTGCAGTACGCGGACGGACGGCCGATCGGAGACCTGACGCTACGCACGCTGGCCATGCCTTCGGACGCCAATGCCGCCGGCGACATTTTCGGCGGCTGGGTGATGGCGCAGATGGACCTTGCCTGCGGCATCCGCGCCGCGGAGCGCGCCAGGGGCAGGGTGGTGACGGCGGCGGTCAAGGAGATGTCCTTCGCCAAGCCGATGAAGATCGGCGACACGCTGTGCATCTACACCCATGTCGAACGCGTCGGCCGCACCTCAATGACGCTCAAGGTCGAGGCCTGGGCACAACGTTATCTCTCCGACCTGATGGAAAAGGTGACGCACGCCGATTTCATCATGGTGGCGCTCGACGGGGAGGGCAGGCCGAAGGCCGTTCCACCCGAGAGCTGATTCTGCCAATCCCGGACATTTGTAACATCGCCCGAGCGGAGCGATGCGTTCAGCGACATCCTGCCGTTGCCTCCACGGCCAATTCTGCGGGCGTCGGAGGAAGACAATGCGTCAACACCTATTGAACGGCTGGCTTGCGGCGGCTCTCGCCGCGCTCGCCTGTCTGCTTGCCATAACCGCTTATGCCGAAGTCAAACAGGTGTGCATGACACGACTGGTGTGAAGGAGCGGACAGCGACGTGCACGATCGGCAGCCCGACGCCTTGCGGGGCCATGGCGCGAACAGTCTGACCGGCTGCCTTTGGAATGCGGTCAGCGTCACGGCGGGGTGAGCTCACCTCGACCGCCATGCACAAGATTCCCGGATCTCTTCGGCGAACCAAGCCCCCTCGTTCAGGGAACGATGACTTCGCCTGCAAACACGAAGCGCCGCTCAGTGCGAAACTCCGGACTCCTTGCCGCGCAAGGACTTCAGGCTTGCATCTCGTCAAATCTGGCGCGCGCCGACTGGACGCGCTGGGTGTTCTTGCGTGCCCAATCCCCAAGCGCGCCGACCGGGACCAGCAACTCGTGGCCGAGCTCGGTCAGCTCGTAATCGACGCGTGGCGGGATGGTTGGAAACACCTTGCGGGTGACGAAACCGTCGCGCTCCAGGCCGCGCAAGGTGGTGGTCAGCATCTTCTGCGAGATGCCGCCGACAGCCGCGCGCAGCTCGTTGAAACGCAGCGGTCCACCGCCAAGCTTGCCGACCACGAGCACGGTCCATTTGTCGCCGACGCGCTGCAGGATCTCCGACACGGCCCGGCAGTCCTCGGTGTTATGCGGGTGCCTCAGTAACAAAAACGTGCCTCCTTGCGCGCCAGTTTGACAGTATCACATATAGCGCCGGTATCCAAACGATACCAAAAATTCCCGCAAGGAGAGCCCCTTATGTCCAAGCCCAAAATCGCCATTGTCATCGGTTCGACGCGCGCCGCCCGCTTCGCCGACGTGCCGACGCAGTGGATCGCCAAGATCGCCAAGGCACATGCCGATATCGATGTCGAAATCGTCGACCTGCGCGACTTTCCGCTGCCCTTTTTCGATGAGGTCGCGTCTTCCGCCTGGGCGCCGTCGCAGAACGAAGTCGCACAGCGCTGGCAGAAGAAGGTCGCCGGATTCGACGGCTTCATCTTCACCGCCGCCGAATACAATCACGGCCCGACGGCGGTGCTGAAGAACGCCATCGACTACGCCGCCAATGAGTGGAACAAGAAGCCGGCCGGCTTCGTCGGCTATGGCAGTGTCGGTGGCTCGCGCGCCGTCGAACAGCTTCGTCTCCACGCCGTCGAATTGCAGATGGCGCCGGTCAAGTCCGCCGTCCATATCGCCTGGGGCGATTTCCTCGCCGTCCGTCAGGGCGAGAAGAAGCTCGAGGAGCTCGAGCACCTGAATCAGGCCGCCACCGCGCTGGTCAACGACGTCGCCTGGTGGGCCAAGGTGCTGAAGGCCGCTCGTGCCGCCGATGCCGTCGCCGGGGAAGCCCAGGCGGCCTGATCCGCCGGATCGGATTGTCCTCCCAAGGATACGGGGCGGCGCTTGCGCCGCCCTTTTTTCGTCGGGGTTCTTGCGAAGAAGTTGCGGCGCGCCTGAAAGTTAGCTTGAAACGCCACGCCTACCAAACCGCTTGGCGCGGCGGCGAACGGCCAGCTAAAGGTCGCGATCGGCGGCTGCCGTGGCGCGGGCGAGCAGCAGGGCGCGTTCCCTGTCATTGCCGGTCAATTGGGCGGCCTGGCGGAACGCGGCGCTGGCTTCCGCCCGATGGCCGAGCTTCTCCAGGAGATCGCCGCGCACCGTGGGCAGGAGATGCGAGTCCTTCAGGCGCGGCTCGTCCTTCAGCGCCTCGACGATGGCGAGGCCTTGCGCCGGGCCGAACGCCATGCCGACCGCCACGGCGCGGTTGATCTCGACGATCGGCGAGGGAGCCGAGAGCGCAAGCGCCTGGTAGTAGGCCGATATCGCGATCCAGTCAGTGTCGGCGGCGGTGACCGCGCGGGCATGGCAGGCCGCGATCATCGCCTGCAGCAGATAGGGGCCGGGCGCTGATGTCAGGGCCATGGCGCGATTCAGGCCGTCGAGGCCGCTCCGGATGAGCGACCAGTTCCACCGGCCGCGGTCCTGGTCGAGCAGCAGGATCGGGTCGCCCGTTGCGCCGGTGCGGGCCGCGAAGCGCGAGGCGTTGAACTCCATCAGCGACACCAGCCCCCGCACCTCGGGCTCGTCAGGCATCAGCGCCGCCAATGAGCGGCCGAGGCGCAGCGCCTCGGCGCATAGATCGGTGCGCAACCAGTCCGGTCCAGTGGTGGCCACATAGCCCTCGTTGAAGATGAGGTAAACCACCTCCAGCACCGCGGCGAGGCGATCGCGCCGCTCTTCCGCGCGTGGCGTCTCGAACGGGATGGCGGCATCGCGAAGGGTTCGCTTGGCGCGCACGATGCGCTGGGCGGCTGTGGCTTCGGGCACCAGGAAGGCGCGGGCGATCTGCGGCGTCGACAGCCCGCCCAAGAGCCGCAAGGCCAGTGCGGCGCGCTGCTCGGCGGGCAAGACGGGATGGCAAGCGGTGAAGATCAGCCGCAGGAGGTCGTCGTCGATATCCTCGTCGCGCGCCGCCCCGATGTCAGGCATCTCGCGCTCCAGTTCGGCGAGGTCGATGGCGAGTTCGCGATGCTTGCCGTCGATCATGGTGGTGCGGCGCAGCCGGTCGAGCGCGCGGTTCCTGGCGACCTGCGTCAACCAGGCGGCCGGGTTGCGCGGGATGCCGTCGCGAGGCCAGCGCTCCAGCGCCAGCAGGAAGGCGTCCTGCGCGATTTCCTCGGCCAGCCCGACATCCCTGAGGGTGCGCGCCAATCTGGCGGTGAGCTTCGGCTGCTCGATCCGCCAGACGGCCTCGATGGTTGCGTTGGCGGTCAACCCTTCAGCTCGTCAAAACCTTCCGCCACCTTCTGAACGTCCTCGGGAAATTCGCTCATTTCAAAGACTTGGCGGATTTCGATCACGTCGTTCTCGCCGGCGGGGCAGCGACGGGCCCATTCGATGGCCTCATCGCGCGAGCGCACGTCGATCACCCAATAGCCGCCCAGCACTTCCTTGACCTCGGCGAAGGGGCCGTCGACGACCACAGGCTTGCCGCCCTTGTAGCTGACCCGCGCCCCGGCGGACGGCGGATGCAGGCCGTCGAGCGCCAGAAGCACGCCGGCTTTCTTCAGTCCGTGATTGTACTTCATCATCCCTTCCACCGCCTCGGCGCTAGGCATGACATCGGGTGCGGCGTCCGCGTAGCCGCCGGGGATCATCAGCATCATGAACCGCATGGTCTTCTCCTTGGTTGGGTTGGTTCAATCATATGACGAACGGGCAATGGCGGAATCGACAGGCGTGGCAAAAAAGTTCAGGTCCCAGATCACAGCAGCAATGTGGACCGCCATATCGGCTGGGCTGCCATCTGGCCCCGCCGATTGGTCCTGATATATCCGGCTGCGATCCACCACATGAGGGGGCCTCGTGAAGTCATCCAGCCTGGCAGGCGTCGTTTCTCCCATGGTCCCGGTGCTTGTCTGCGCGCTCGGCATCTTCCTGCTGTCGGGGATGGACGCGGCCATGAAGGTGCTGGTCATCGCGGTCGGCGTCTACAACACGGTGCTGTGGCGCAGCATGCTGGCGACCGTGGTCGCGGCTACTGGCTGGTCGATTGGGCCACGCAGGCTGCCCACGCCTTCCGTGCTCAGGCTGCATGCGCTGCGCGCCGCCGTTGTCGGCGTCGTCTTGCTGTCCTTCTTCTGGGGGCTCGCCAGGCTGCCGCTGGCGGAGGCGATCGGACTCAGCTTCGTCGCGCCGCTGTTTGCCCTGCTGCTGGCCGCGCTGCTGCTCGGCGAAAGAATACAGCGGCGGGCGATCTGGGCTTCATTGGCCGGCATAGCGGGCGTCGCAATCATCGTGGGTGGCCAGTTCGGGCAGGCGAACCATGCCAGGGATGCCTTGCTCGGCACGGCGGCGGTGCTGGTATCGACGGTGTTCTACGCCTACAATCTGATCCTTGCGCGGCAGCAGGCACTGGTGGCCAAACCGATCGAGATCATGCTGTTCCAGAATCTTTGCGTGGCGGTCATCGTCGGTCTCGCGGCACCCTGGCTCGCCATTGCCCTGCCGCGCGAGCTCTGGCTTCCGCTCGCCGGGGTAACGGCGCTGTCGCTCGCCGGCCAGTTCCTGATGAGCTGGGCCTACGCGCGTGCCGAAGCGCAATATCTGATCCCGACGGAGTACTCGGCCTTCATCTGGGCGATCGCGCTTGGCTTCCTCTTCTTCGACGAGGCGGTGACCTGGACCACGCTGGCGGGAGCCGGCCTTATCGTGGCCAGTTGCCTGATCGCGGCGCGTTCCAATCCCAGGCTTGCCGAGCCGATCGAGGCCGCTGTCTGAGGACAGGTCGCACGCCACGACAGTCAGCGCATCACTTCGCGGTGGCCGCTGGGCTGGTGGGTGGCGATCAGTTTGTCGAGGTCGACGATCTCGATCGTCAGCCGGTGCGGCAACGCGTTATTTCCCGGAGCGGCAATTGCACGGCCTAGCCAGACAGCAGAGAGCGCTCCGGGTGACCTGAAACAGGCATGACCGCAAGTAGATCGGCCGGTATCGTGAAATTTTTATTAAATATTTCGCCCGCCTGATTACGATCTATCGACCAATTGTTGGTCTGTTGTGCTGTCCGCTCAGAGAATGTCACCGAATGATCGATGCAATGGCAGACTATATGGCAAGTTCCTGGAACGATATCTCGCATGGCAACGTTGGTCCGGGTGCGGTCGCCTGGAATCGAACGACACAAGCTGGCCAGGCATCACGAGGAGGATTTGTCCGATGAGCTTCTTCGTCAACGCCGTGGGTGTTCCTCTTCCCTATAGCGGCGCCTCCAACCATTGGTTCTCGGCGCCAGGGGCCGGCCCGGACTTGTACGGCAGTGCGGGAAACGACTCGCTCTACGGAGCAGGCAATGTCAACGTCACGATGCATGGTGGCACAGGCGATGACATCTATTACCTCTATGGGGCGGGCAACAAGGTTGCCGAGGCCGCCGGGGCAGGCATCGACACGATCAGCACATGGATGAACTACAAGCTCCCCGACAATGTCGAGAACCTCATCGTCACAAACCCCAATAACTACGCCTTCGGAAATGGGTTGGACAACATCATCACCGCCAAGGCCGGGCACCAGACGCTGGACGGCGGCGCGGGAAACGATGTGCTGATCGACGGCGGTGGCGGTTACGACACGTTCATCGTCTCGAAAGGCCACGGAAGCGATCTGATCGCGAATTTTGCCGCCACCGATACCGTACGCCTCAATGGCTATGGGTTCACTTCGTTCGACGCCATCCACTCGAACATGGTCCAGGCGGGATCGAACGTGTTGTTGAACCTCGGATCCGGCGAGATCCTCGAGTTCAAGGACACGACCGTCGACAAGCTGCAGCCCGGCCAGTTCGAATTGCCGATCGACATGTCCGCAATGAAGCTGTCCTTCAGCGACGATTTCAACACGCTCAATCTTCACAATGCCCAGGGCGGCACGTGGGACACCAATTTCTCATGGGGAGCGCCGAACGGCAGCACTTTGAGCGACAATGCCGAATTGCAGTGGTACATCAACGCCAATTACGCACCGACGAGTTCGGTCCACCCGTTCAGCGTCGATAACGGCGTGCTCACCATCACCGCGGCTCAGGCGCCGGCAGACATCAAGCCTCTCATCAACAATTACGAATACACGTCCGGCGTCCTGACGACGCATGACTCGTTCTCGCAGACCTATGGCTATTTCGAAATGCGGGCCGACCTGCCCGAGAACGCCGGCGCCTGGCCAGCCTTCTGGCTGCTGCCGGAAGACGGCTCGTGGCCGCCGGAACTGGATGTGGTGGAGACGCGCGGACAGGAGCCGAACTCGTTGATCATGACGGCGCACTCAAATGAAACGGGAACGCACACCAAGGTGACGTCGACGGTGAATACCATGGACACCGCCGGCTTCCACACCTATGGCGTGCTGTGGACGCCGGAGAAGCTCGTCTGGACTTATGATGGTGTTCAGGTCGCGGAAGCGGCGACGCCATCCGACATGAACAAGCCCATGTACATGCTGGTCAATCTCGCGGTCGGCGGTTTCGCCGGCTCTCCGCCCGATCATCTGGCGACGCCAGCCGAGATGAAGATCGACTACATCCGCGCCTATACGTTGGACAACGCGCCGGCGAGCGCTCTGCACATCACCAGCAGCAGCGCCACGCACAGCATCGCCAGCAGCACGCTGCACAACGGCTCGGAATTCGGAGGCCACGCGTAAGGTCCCGGGGTCATGCAGCGGTGGGGAAAGCGGAAATGACCGGACCGTCGGGCCTGCGTCCGGTCTTCATGCGCGCCATCGCCGATGTCGGCGTCTTCTCGTTGCTGATCAACATCCTGCTGCTGGTGATCCCGCTCTACCTGCTGCAGGTCTATGACCGTGTGCTGCCGTCCTCCAGCGTCGAGACGCTCGTCTATCTTTCGGGCATCGCGGTTCTCGCGCTCGCCTTCCTCGGGCTGCTGGATGCGATCCGCGCCGTCTACACGCAGCGCGTCGCGGCGACGGTCGACCGGAAGCTGGGTGCCAGCACCTTCGCCATTTCGCTCGGCGCAAAATATGCCGGTCTGTCGCCGCTGCGCGACCTCGCCTCGGTCTGTGCCTTCATCAGGTCGCGCGGCGTGGCGGTGCTGTTCGACCTGCCCTTTGCGCCTGTCTTCCTCGCCTTGCTCTATCTGATCCATCCGGTGCTGTTCTGGGTGACGGTCGCCGGCGCGGTGCTTCTGCTTTTCCTGGTCGCGGCCAACCAGCTTGCCATTGGCAGGAACGACGCCTTGTCCACGGAGCGTTCGGCCTTGGCCAGCCAGGCGGAACAGGCCTTCGCCCGCAATGCGGAGACGCTGCGCGCCATGGGCATGGTGGAGAACGCCTCGCGGGTCTGGGCACGGCATGTAGCGGCTGCGCTCGCCTTCCACGACCGTTCTTCGAGCGCCAATGCGATCTTCAGCGGCGCCTCGCGGGCGTTGCGCATGATGCTGCAACTGGCGATCCTCGGCGCCGGCGCATGGCTGGTGCTTCAGGGGCAGATGACGGCCGGCATGATCTTCGCCTCGTCGCTGGTGTCGTCGCGCGCGCTGCAGCCGCTCGACCAACTGATCGGCGCCTGGCGCCAGATCGCCGACGCCCGGCGGGCGTGGACACGGCTGGAAAAGGCGCTTGCGGCACGTCCGGCCGAGGCGCGAAAACTGATCCTGCCCGATCCGGCCGGCGCGATTTGCGCGCAGGACGTTTTCTTCATGCCGCCGAATGCCCGGCCCGGTACCGAGCCTATCCTCAAGCGGCTTACCTTTGCGATCGGCGCTGGCGAAGCGTTGGCCATCGTCGGCCCGAGCGGCGCCGGCAAATCGACGCTGGCGCGGCTGCTCGTGGGTGCCGCACAGCCGACCGGCGGCTCAATCAGGATCGACGGCGCCGACATCGGGACATGGGACGAAAGCCAGCTCGGAAAGCATGTCGGATACCTCGCGCAGGAGGTCGAGCTCTTTCCAGGATCGATCGCGCAAAACGTCGCCCGCTTCGACCCGGAGGCGGATGACGGAGCGATCGTCGATGCGGCAAGGCGTGCCCAGGTGCATGAGTTGATCCTGGCGCAGCGCGATGGCTACCAGACCATGATCGGCCCGTCGGACAGGGCGCTGTCGGGCGGCGAGCGCCAGCGTATCGGGCTGGCGCGCGCCTTCTACGGCAATCCGCGGATCCTGGTGCTCGACGAGCCCAGTTCCCATCTCGACGGCAGCGGCGAGGCCGCGCTCGAGGCGGTGCTTTCGGCGGCGCGGACGGCCGGCGTCACGGTCGTCGTGATCACCCATCAGCCTTCGATCGCGGCTGCTTGCGACCGCGTGATGCTCTTGCGCGGTGGCATGATCGAAGCCTTCGGCCCAAGCACTGAGATGCTGCGGCGGTCGGTCGTCGGCAAGGGCGTCCAGCAGAGCACGGTGGTGACCGGGTCGTTCGCCCCGACGATCCGCGCGCATGGCAGCTTCGGATCCTGAAGATGACGACACAGAGCATCGCCTGGGATAACCAGCCTCGCACCGACATAAGACGCGTGGCACTCACCGGCTATGCCGCCGTAGCGCTGCTGGTGGGCGGCTTCGGCTATTGGGCCGTCAGCGCGCCCTTGTCGGGAGCGGTGATCACGCAAGGCACGATCTCGGCAACCGGCGGCAACATCCAGATCCAGCATCGCGAGGGC
The DNA here is from genome assembly GCF_020164715.1 of Mesorhizobium sp. ESP7-2. Taxonomy (NCBI): domain Bacteria; kingdom Pseudomonadati; phylum Pseudomonadota; class Alphaproteobacteria; order Hyphomicrobiales; family Phyllobacteriaceae; genus Mesorhizobium; species Mesorhizobium sp. ESP7-2. The sequence goes on along the minus strand of NZ_JAIUGQ010000049.1, from coordinate 25,633 downwards.
GGTATCGTCCAGGCGTTGCTGGTCCATGAAGGCGATCGCGTGCAACTGGGCCAGGATCTGATCGTGCTGGATCCAACGGCCGCGCAGGCCGAGCTTAACCGGCTGACGAGACAGTCGATCGCGCTTAGGGCGAGCGCGGCGCGGCTGGAGGCGGAACGCGACGGGTTGGACAGGCTGGCGCCAATCGCCGAAGCGGCGCCCGCGCCTTTCCAGCACGATTTCGAAATCCTGATTCGAGAGCAGCAGAAGGAATTCGACGCCAGGCTCGCCCGGTTCCGGTCGGAAAAATCGATCCTGGCACAACGGGCCGCCATGCACCGGCAGTCGGTAACGGGATTGCAGGCCCAGAAACAGGCCATTCAGCAACAAGCCGAAGTCGTCAAGAAGGAACTCGGCATCAAGACCAGTTTGCTGGACAGGGGCCTTACCAACCGGACCGAATACTCTCAGCTATTGCGCAGCGAGGCCGATCTCGTCGGGCAGGCCGGGGCGCTGGAGGCCAATCTCGCGACGGCCAACACCCAGATCGTCGAAGCCCAGGAGCAGACCGAGCGCCTGACCACGCAACGCGTCGAGGAGGCGCTGACGAAACTCGACGACGTTCGCTCCAATCTGGCCGACGTCGAGGAACAGACCAGGGCGGCGGAGGCGGTGGTGCGGCGAACCACCATCAAGGCGCCGGCAGCGGGCATCGTGGTGTCGTCGACCTACAATTCCAAGGGCAGTGTGATTGCCCCCGGCGAAAAGATCATGGAGATCCTGCCCACCGCGTCGGGCCTTGTCGTCGACGCGAGACTGCGGCCGAAGGACATCGATCAGGTCCGCGTCGGTCAGCCGGCGAAACTGCGATTGTCCGCCTTGAATTCGCGGCTCACGCCAGAGGTTTCAGCCACCGTGACACGGATTTCGGCGGATCGGCTCATCGACCAGACCTCGCGTGAACCCTATTTCCGCGCCAAGCTGACGATTGCCGCCGACCTGCCGCCCGGCGTGAGGCGCGATCAACTTTATCCCGGGACGCCGGTCGAGGCGTTCATCAGCACCGGCGACCGGACTTTCCTGGAATATCTCGCGCGGCCGATGCTCGATTCATTCGCGCGCGCTTTCGCGGAGCAGTAGATCTCCTTGGACACTTGAACCGTCAGCGCGCCACCTCGCGGTGGCCGCTGGGCAGGCGGGTGGCGATCAGCTTGTCGATGCGGCGGCCGTCGAGGTCGACCACCTCGAAGCGCCAGCCCTGAGCATCGACGCATTCGCCGGTCGCCGGCAGATGGTGCATGTGCGACAGCACATAGCCGGCGACGGTCTCGTAGTCGCGGTTTTCCGGCAGGTCGATGCCCAGCACCTCGGCCATCTCGTCGGCCTGCATGTAGCCGGCAAGCAGCCATGAGCCGTCGTCGCGCTGAACGGCGTTTTCTTCCTCGCCGGCCTCGAGGTCCGAGCGGAAGACGCCGGTGATGGCTTCCAGAATGTCGGCGGGGGTGACGATGCCCTCGAAGTGGCCGTATTCGTCATGCACCAGCGCCATCGGCACGTCGCTGTCCTTCAGCTTCTGCAGCACATCGAGCGCATCGGCCTGGTCGTGCACGATGGGAGCCGCGCGCACATACTTGCGCGGGTCGAGTGCGCGGCCACCGAGCAGCGCGGCCAGCACGTCGCGCGTCTGGATGACGCCGATCATGGCGTCCACCCCGCCGTCGCCGGCGGGCAGGCGCGAATGCTGGGTGTCCATCAGAAGCTTGCGGATCGTGGTTTCATCGGACTGCAGGTTGATCCAGTCGACATCGGTGCGCGGCGACATGACGGCGCGCACGGCGCGGTCGCCAAGCCGCATGACGCCGGCGATCATGCGCCGCTCGTCGGATTCGATGGTACCGTGATGCTCGGCCTCGGCGACCAGCATCCTGATCTCCTCGTCGGTGACCTTTTCCTCGCTTTCGCCGTGCTGGCCGAGCAGCCAGAGCAGGGCACGGCCCGAAATATCGAGCAGGAAGACCAGAGGGGCCGAGACGGTGGCGAGGATGGTCATTGCCGGCGCCGCGCGCACCGCGACCCGCTCGGGATCGCGCAGCGCGATCTGCTTGGGCACCAGTTCGCCGATGATCAGCGAGGCATAGGTGATGATGGCCACGACGATGCCGACGCCGAGCGGATCGGCGATGTTCTCGCGGACGCCTGTCGAAGCCAGGGATTGCGCCAGCCTCTGGCCGAGCGTGGCGCCGGAAAAGGCGCCCGAGAGCACGCCGACCAGCGTGATGCCGATCTGCACGGAGGACAGGAATTTGCCGGGATTGGAGCCAAGCGCCAAAGCGCGGCCGGCGCCTTTGACGTTGCGGTCGATCATCGCCTTCAGGCGAGCCGGCCGCGATGAGACGATGGCGAGTTCGGACATCGACAGAAGGCCGTTCACGCAGATGAGGACGACCACGGTGGCGATTTCAACGTATAGCATGAGGGCTCAATAGCATTGCCGCACGGCTTTCGAAAATAGTCGGCGACCATTTTAGAAAGATGACGGCAAATGCGGGTCGATCAGGCGGCATCCCAGGGCGGCGACGAGAAATGCGCGACCAGCGCGTCGACAACGACCCGCACCTTGGGCGTCAAGGCGCGTGTCACCGGCCAGATGGCATGGACGGAAATGTTTTCGACCAGCGTGTCCATCAGCACCATTTCCAGCGCGCCGCTCTTGAGACTGTCCGCCACCAGCCAGGTCGGCAGGAAGGTGATGCCGCAACCGGCAAGGACCGCGCCCAGCATCGGCTCGCCATTGTCGAGCACCAGCCTTGCCCGCGGCGTGAACTTCGCGACATGGCCATCGGCCTGCCTGATGCTCCACGCGTGGGCGACGCCGTTGCGGGTGTAGCCGATCAGGTCATGGCCGGCGAGATCCTCGATCGTTCGCGGCCTGCCGTTTCTGTCGAGATAGGCGGGGGCGGCGCATATGGCAGAGCGCTGGGTATAGAGCCGGCGTGCGGCCAGCGACAGGCTGTCGTCGAGGTCGCCCATGCGGATCGCAAGGTCGATGCCTTCCTCGATGAGGTCGACGCGGCGGTCGTTGAAGGAAATCTCCATGGCCAGATCGGGAAATCGCCTGGAAATGTCGAACAGCACGGGAGCCACGCAGCGGTGGCCGAAGGCCGACGGCAGGTCGACCCGAAGCCGGCCCGAGGGCACCTGGCGGCGCGAGGCGAGCAGCGCCTGGGCGGCTTCGATCTCGGATAGCGCCCTGACGCAGGCTTCATAGTAGCACAGGCCTTCGTTCGTCGGGCTGAGGCTGCGCGTCGTGCGGTTGAGCAAGCGGATGCCAAGCCGCTGTTCAAGCTGCGCGACCGATTTGCCGACCGCCGATTTCGTCACCCGCAGCCGCTCTCCGGCGCCGGTGAAGCTTCCTGCCTCAATCGTTTGAACGAAGGCGACGACGCCTTGCAGATCCGCGGATTCCATCGATCTATTCCTATTGTAGAAATCTGCTCACCAATTCGTTTCCGATTATGGATCATGGAAGCGCTTTTTTCCATAGTGAAACAGCGTAAATATCCCGCCAGCCATGCAATCGGGAGCAGACGCAATGAGCAGCGACATCAACAGATCCTGGCGGATGACCGGCTTTGGCCTGCCCAGGCTGGAATTGGCCGAAGGGAGGATTCCCGAGCCCGGGCCGCATGACCTGCTGGTGCGGATCAAGGCCATATCGCTGAACTACAAGGACAGGATGATCGTCGATGGCGTGCTGATCCCCGATCTAGCCTTTCCGTTCGTCCCGACATCGGATGCCGTGGGCGAAGTGGTGGCAGTCGGCGGCGCTGTTAGCCGCTTCAAGACCGGCCAGCGCGTGCTGGGGCAGGTGATTGCCGATTGGCCCGATGGCGATGCGCCGCCGGTGCTGCACCAGCACACGCTGGGATCGTCGCTGCCCGGCACTTTGAGCGACTACCTGCTCCTGCATGAGGACGCCGCCGTGCTGGCGCCGCCGTCGCTCAGCGATGCCGAGGCTTCCACGCTGCCGATCGCGGCGCTGACGGCCTGGTTCGCGATGGCCGAGGCGACAAGACCGGTGCCTGGCCAGACCATTCTGATCCAGGGCACGGGCGGCGTCTCCCTGTTTGCGCTGCAATTCGCCCACACCTTCGGCCTGCGCGCCATCGTCACGTCAAGCAGCGACGGCAAGCTCGAGCGGGCAAGGACGCTCGGCGCCTGGCAAGTGATCAACTATCGCACAAGGCCGGCATGGGACGAAGCGGCGCGCGAGCTGACAGGTGGCGCCGGCGTCAACCATGTCCTCGAAATGGTCGGCGGCGACAATGCGCGGCGCTCGCTTGACGCGCTGGCCGCCGACGGCAGGCTGTCGGTCATCGGCCTGTTGGGCAGCATGGAACTCTGCTTTCCGATCGTGCCCTTCCTGCGCAACCGGATTGTCGTGCAAGGCATTTCGGTCGGCCACCGCCGCGCCTTCGAGCGGATGAACCAAGCGATCGAGGCGCTGGAGATCAAGCCGGTCATCGACAAGGTCTTTGGTTTCGACGAAGTGCCGCGCGCCTTCGAGCATCTGGAGAAGGGGCCGTTCGGCAAGATCGTTATCGCCACGACCTGATCTCCGGTCATGGCAATTGCTTCAGCACGCCGACGATCGCCTTGCCATCGGTGAAATAAGGGTCGCCGCCACCATTGCGGCCGGTCTTGGTGGGGCCAATGCCCGCCAGGTCGCCGGTCGAGAGCAACAGGCCGGAGGCACTCAGATCGCCGATCATGAAGTCGCGCTCGGCATCGATGTCGGGACCGATATGATGGGTGATGGCGCCCGTGTCATGGCTCAAGCCGACGCCGCGATCGAAGCTGGCAGCACCCAGCCAGAGCGGCCTTCCGTCGTCGCCGACCGTATCCGTCTGCCAGAAGCGGACGTGATGGCGCCGGTCGGCGCTGTCGCCGACCGGCTTTTCGAAAGCGAGTTCCTGGGCGCGGCCCTCGAACAGCAGGCGGCTCATCGGTGCGTCGGGATAGGGGCGGGAAAACAGAACGCTCTCGCCGATATCGATGGCGGTCCTCAATGTGATGGCGTCCGCGGTGTCCCAGCCGGCGACAGCGAAAGCGTGCACCAACTCCTTCTCCGTACCGACCAGGCCGACATTGATGGGGTCGCCGGGAATGCCTTGCCGCGTGTGGGTGACCATCTCGAAGCGCTGGTCGCGAAAGCCGCGGTCACGGAATGTCCAGAATTCCGGCGCGGCGACATAGGCGAGCGCCACATAGGCGGCCAATAGCGCGGCAAGCCATATCGTCAGGCGTCGTCGAAGGCTTCGTTGGCTCATTTGCTCCCCATGTCGTCAGGGTCTAAGCAGATTCCGCCGGTGGGGCCAGAGTCCTATGGGTAGAGCCAGGTGTCTTTCTTATGACCGGTGACCATGTCTTCGTCATCACGCAGGGGCGAAGACCTGTGATTACGAAGTTCGGCTGTGCGATCAGCGGCAGGCGCGATAACCGCTCTTGCGGTTCTTGATGTCGAAGTGGAAATGGTTGCGGTGATCGTAATTGTAGCCTGGGCCGAGCACGGTGGTGAAATACTGGCAGCCATCGGCGCGCACATTGTTGAGGAAGCCCCGGGTGCGGAAGGCGAACAGGCCGGGCTTGCGCACGTCGATGTCGTCGCCATTGTTGAGTTCGATGCTCATGACGTCGAGCGCGTCGCCCTTGCCGTGCTCGGACAGCACGCCTTCACCGGCGATGTTACGGCAGGAGTAACTCGAGCCCTGGTGGATGGTCTTGACGCCGGAGAAGTACCGCCAGCGGGCTGAGGGAACGAGTTCGTTCTCCGTCCAGGCGGCGAAGGTGGCCGCCATGTCGCAGGTCAGCGTCGCTGCGGGTTTCATCTGGACGCTGCCGATGGCCGAGACCTTGACCGGATAGTCGATGCCGCACTGGCCCTCATGTATCGGCGCCAGGTCGGTGTAGGCGACATCGAGGCGCTTCAGCTGCTGGCGGCAATCGGTTTCGCTGGCCGGCATCTGCTCGAGCGGCGACATCGGCTCATCCATGCGCGGATAGGCGGCCTGCGTCATATAGGGATTGGATGGAACAAGCCTCTGCAAGCCCGTATATTGCGGCACGGCCGCGGTTTGCGAGCCGACATCGACAGCAGGCTGCAAGGACAGCACGCTGCCGGTGTTGCAGGCCGAAACCGTGGCCAGTGCAAGGCCTGTGGCCAGCAATGCAGCAGGTTTCAAATTGTGCGTGGCGGCGAGGAAAACGGCGCGAAATGTGCCGGCCATTGGCGGAAATCCCAATTCTGGATATCCGGCATTTTAACGATCAAGGGTAAAGGAAAACTCAGCGCCCGCGTTCACGCCTGCGGCTGAATTGCGGCAGCGCCCCGCAACAACCGTGTTTATTGGCAGAACGTGCCGTCATGCCGGCGACGCTCCAGGTCGAGATGAAAATGCATCGCGTGGTCGGCGTCGGCGCCGGGGCCGAGCACGGTCTTGAACGGGCCGCAGGCGGCCTTGCGCACGGCATCGAGGAATTTGGCGTCCTTTTCCGGCGGCGCCAGCCCGACCTCGATTGTCTTGCCGTCGGACAGCGTGAAGCTGGCAATGTCGAGCGCGTTGCCGAAAGCATGTTCGGACAGTTTGCGCGTGCCGTTGCGCGGCCGGCAGACGAAGGCCGATGCCTGGCCGATCGATTTCAGGTTGGTGCCGAATTCGGCTTTCGCCGCCGGCTGGACGACGTCGGTGGCAAAACGCGCCACCGCCTCGGCCATCGGGCAGTTGAGCTCGGCACCGGGGGAAATGGCGATCGACTTGCCAAGCGACTTCAGCACGATGGGATAGGGGATCGAGCAGCCGATTTCGGGGTTGCTTTCGGCTTTGTGCTCCTCGAATTCGACCCCGAGCGTCTTCAGGCGCTCGCGGCAGGCGACTTCCTCGGCCGGCATCTTGTCGGCGGGAACATCGGCCGAGCGTGGATCGGGCAGCATCTTCTCCTCGTCGCCCGCGTCCGCCGGCTTTGGCGTCGGCTGCGGGGCGACGGCCGGCGGCTGAGGCTCGGGCGTCGTGGTGCCGGGCTTTGGCGTCGGTATTGGCACCACGGCTGGCGGCTCCGGCTCGCTTTCCGTTTCGGCTGGTGGTTCGGGTGGTGTCAGGCTTTTCCGATGGGCCTCTTCGTCCTTGGGCAGATTGGGCGCTCCGCCGCTCTTTGGGCCTTCAGTGTTCTGATCTTGCGGCTTTGGAGCGTCTACCTTTGGAGTGGCGGCCGGACGCGGCTCGGGCACCGGAACATCGGCGGATGGCCGGGCATCCTGCGTTTTCCGCGGTGCCGGATTTGGCAGATGCTGCCCGGCCCGCGCTCTCAACTGCCGCTTGCCTCGCGGTTTCAGCGGCTGATCGGCCCGCTGTGTCAGCGGCTGCTCCACGCGCGGGCTTAGCGGCTTGTGGTGTTTGTAACGATGTTTGGCGTCGGCCGGCATGACCAGCAGAGCAGTGACGGCCACGGCCAATGCGATCCTGGACATACGGGAAAAGCTCAGCTTTGCCATCAGCCACAAAACGGCGCTGGTCGGCTGAAGTTGCCTGGACCGGCGCTTCGACCCGATCACAATCGGTTACCTCTGCGTTACGCGCCGATCGCTTCCAGTCCCTCTTCCAGCAGGTCGGCGAGCAGCGGCATGCCGAGCAGGTATTTAGCCGTGCGCTTGTTGGCGCGCTCGCGCGCCGCGGTCACCGCCTCGGCCCATTCCGAAGCGTCGTAGTCGCCGCGGCCGACCCAGGCCAGCGCGATCAGCTCCGCGGCCTCGTCGACATTGAGGTCGTTGATCAGCTCGCGCAGCTCTTCCTCGGTGAGGTTTTCCGAGCTTTCCTCGGCAAGGCCGTCATGGTGGTGGTTGTCATGCCCGTCGCCGTCGAACTCGACCTCGTGTTCGGCGCCGTCGGCATAGTCCTCGTTGACGGCCGCACTCAGCGCCTTGGCCTTGAGAATGAACAGCCGCACGGTGTCGGGGCCGATCGTGAGATCCCAGTCCTTTTCAAGCCGCCGCTGCACGGGCCCTCTCCGTGGCTCAGTCTCATTCGAGGGCGATGATACCGGATTTGCGGCATCCGTCACCTCATGTTCTCCACGCCTGCTTTTTCCGGGATGAAACGCGGACCGCTCGGCGTTAGTGTTGCGTTGTCACACCCTCAGGAGGTTTTCCATGCATAAAAGAGTGCTGATCCAGGCGGCGAGCGCGCTTGTCGTCCTGCAGTTCCTCGCCGTGCCGGCGTTTGCCGCCGGCAGCAGCGGTGGCAGCGACCAGACTGTCACCCAGTGCAAAAAGGGCGAGGTCTGGGACAAGAAGAAGCAGAAATGCGTGCCGCCCAAGGAAGGCATGCTGGACGACGACAGCATCTATGATGCGGGCCATGCGCTGGCGATGGCCGGTCGCTATGACGAGGCGATCTCGGTTCTCGTTCTTGCCGCCAACAAGCAGGATCCGCGCATCCTCAACTATCTCGGCTACTCGCACCGCCATTCCGGCCGCGTCACCGTCGGCCTCGGCTATTACGAGGAAGCGCTGCGCATCGACCCGAATTACACGCTGGTGCGCGAATATCTCGGCGAGGCACATCTGCAGATCGGCGACCTGGCCGGCGCCCAGCAGCAGCTGACCGAGATCGAAAAGCGCGCCGGCAAGGGTTCGCGCGAATACGGCATGCTGTCCGAGCAGATCGAACATTTCATGAGAAGCTGATCGGGCCTCCATGGTTTCTCGAAGCGGCCGCGAGCGATCGTGGCCGTTTTTTGTTCGCCAGCCACTTGGCTGACAAAAGAAGGGATGATTTTAACAAAACCGATTTTTGAGCGTGAAAAGCCCGCAAAGATTGCTATATTCAGGGAAATTGCGGTGAAACGGTTCCGTTAGCCCGAGGCTGCCGGACCGTTTTCTTTTTGTACCCAACGACAAGGCTTCCCCCGAAACGCGGGGGCGGCGGCAGGAAAGGTCAGGCACTATGAACAAGGTCCCGATGACAGGCGAGGGGTTCGCGTCATTGAAGGAAGAACTGCGCTGGCGCCAGCAGGAAGAGCGGCCGCGCATCATCGAGGCGATCTCCGAGGCGCGCTCGCATGGCGACCTGTCCGAGAATGCCGAATATCATGCAGCGAAAGAGGCGCAGAGCCTCAATGAGGGCCGCGTCAACGAACTCGAAGATTATATCGCGCGCGCCGAGGTGATCGACGTCACCAAGCTCAGCGGCGACAAGGTCAAGTTCGGCGCCACCGTGGTGCTGGTCGACGAGGACACCGAGGAAAAGAAGACCTACCAGATCGTCGGCGACCAGGAAGCCGACGTGAAATCCGGCCGCATCTCGATTTCTTCGCCGATCGCGCGTGCGCTGATCGGCAAGGAAGTCGGCGACGCCATCGAGGTCAACGCGCCTGGCGGCGCACGCGGGTACGAGATCGTTCGGGTGCAGTTTATCTAGGACGTAGATCAGTAAGCTTCCGAGAGGAAAGCTGCTCAACAGTTCCGGATTGCCCCAAGCTTGACCCAGACCCAATCCGGATTTTTGTCGTCGTCAGCCCAAATTTCGATTGATACCGGTCCCGACGGGACCGGTATGTTCACATAGCGAAATGAGCTGCTGTCGCTCAAGGTGGCCACTCCGCTTGGGATATTGATCGAGCCGCTAAACAGTTTCGTCCCGCCACTCTCACAGTTCTGATCTGTGACGGTTACGACGGTCGCTCCATCGACGAAGGATAACACGCCGAAGCAAAGGCAGTCGCTCGTTGCCGAGACGAATGCCCGGCGCGCATTGTCTGGAATCGACACATTCGGCGCGGAGTCGGAGAGGAAGAGGATCGGATGTGCAGTCTCGATTTGCATCTGAAACCTCGGCATAAACCCTCCTGACGCGTCGCTCGCAATCTGGCCCCCGCGAAGATCCTACATCTTAGCCTGGGTTTTGAGAGCCATCAGCCTCTCCGCTTCCGCCATTGCCTCCGCCGGCGTCACGCGCGCGCCGGGCGCTGCCAGCAGCGTCGACGCATATTGCCCACGTGGCCCGGTCAAACCCGGCTCCGTCGCTAAAAATACCGCCACCGTCGGCAGGCCGAAGGCGCTGGCGAGGTGGGTCAATCCCGTATCGGCGCCGATGACCAGCGTCGAGTGGCCGAGGATGGCGGCGACGTCGGCCAGCGGCGATTTCGGCAGCACGACCGTGGACGGCACGGCCCCGGCGATCGCTTCGGCCACCGCCTTCTCCCGTTCGTTCGACCAGGTGGTGACCGGCGTCAGGCCGCGCTCGACCAGCAGGCGGGCGGTTTCGATCCAGTCCTCGACCGGCCATTTCTTGTCCTCACGGCTGGTGCCGTGCAGCAGGAAGGCGGTTTTGCCGTCGATGGCCGCGATCGTGCCCGCCGGCGCAACGATGCCGGAGTCGAGCGTCGAAAGATCGGGCCGATAGCCGAGCGCCAGCCCGAACAGCCGCCTTGTCCGCTCGATGGCGTGCAGCTTGCGCGGCACGGCGTAGGCGATGTCGTAGAACAGCGTGGCCGAGGGTTCGCGCGCGCTCGGCCGGTCGAATCCGGCGATCGGCGCACGCGCCTGCCGTGCCACCAGGGCCGACTTCAGCAGGCCTTGCGCATCGATGACGAGATCGTAGCGGCATTCGCGCAAGGTTCGGCGCAAGGCCGCCGCCTCGCGCCAGGTGTATGTGTCGAAAAGGTTCTTGCGCCAGCGCCTTATCGCCACCGTGTGGATGGTGCCGATCGCCGGATGCAGGGCGACAATGCCGGCAAACGCCTCCTCCACGCACCAGTCGAAAGCGATATCGGGCCGTGCGCGGCAGGCATCCTCGAGTGCCGGAAAGGTGTGGATGACATCGCCCATCGACGAGGTCTTGACGATCAGCACCTTCATGCAGCGGCCGGAAGTTCCAGCAGCCGATTGGCCGCTGCGGCGACCTGCCGGACTTCCAATGTCTTCAGGCAGTTGAGGTGGCCGAGCGGACAGATTTTCCGGTGGCAGGGCGAACAGGACAGGCCGAGCCAGACCAGTTCGCGCCGCTCCGCCAGCGGCGGCGTGTTTTCAGGCGAGGTCGAGCCATAGACGGCAACGATCGGCGTGCCGACGGAGGCCGCGACATGCATCAGGCCGCTGTCGTTGGAGACCGCGAGCCTGGCCGCCGCGATCAGGTCGATGGCATCCTCCAGCCGCGTCTGGCCGGCGAGGTCGACGACGCCCGGGGCAAGGGCTGCGATCTCCGCCGTCACATCGCGGTCGTTCTTCGAACCGAACAGGGCGACCTTCAAGCCTTTGCCCATGAATTCGCGGGCAAGGCCGGCATAGCTTTCACTTGGCCAGCGCTTGGCAGGGCCGAACTCGGCGCCGGGCATGAGGGCCACGAATTCCCGCGGCGCCAGACCGAAGCGGTCGAGCAGGGCGGCCTGGTTTTTCTGCTCCACGGTCAGCCGGGGCGCGCGGAAACTGCCGCCCTGGGCGAGCCCGAAATAGGCCTGAGCGGTGCGCCGTTTCACGGCATCGGGCAGCGGCACGATGTCGGTCAAAAGGCCATAGCGCAATTCGCGCAGATTGCCGAAACGGCGCGGAATGCGGGCAAAGAACGGGATCAGCGCCGACTTCCAGCTGCCCGGCAGGATGTAAGCCATGTCGTAGCGGCCGCGCAGCAGGCGGCCGAAGCGGCGGCGATGGCTGAATTCGAGCGCGCCGGGCTGCAGCGGAAAATCGATCTGCTGGCGGATTTCGGGCATGCGCTTGACCAGCGGTGCCGCCCAGGCCGGCGCCAGCACATCGATCGCGGCGTTTGGATGGAGTTCCTTCAGCGCCGAGAACAGGCACTGCGCCATCACCATATCGCCCACCCAGCGTGGGCCGATCACGAGGATCGTTGGGCTTTCAGCCATTCGACATAGTCTCTGACGCCGGTTTCTACTGTGCGGAATTGCCCGTTATAGCCGGCCGCGCGCAAGCGGGACATATCAGCCTGGGTAAAACTCTGGTAGCTGCCCTTGAGATGGTCGGGGAAGGGTATGAACTCGATCTCGCCCTTGCCTAGCGTGTCGATAACCGTTTCGGCGATGGCCCGGAACGGCTGGGCGCGGCCGGTGCCGCAGTTGAAGATGCCGCTCGCGCCACGCTTCCATAGCCATAGATTGACGTCGGCGACGTCGCCGACATGGATGAAGTCGCGGCTCTGTTCGCCCGGCCCGAAACCATCATAAGCGCCGAACAGTTTCGGATTTTCGCCGCGCTCGACCTGGTTGAACAGATGGAAGGCGACCGAGGCCATGGCCCCCTTATGCGCCTCGCGCGGGCCATAGACATTGAAGTAGCGCAGCCCCGCGACCTGCGAATGATCGCTGTCGAAGATCGTGCGCCTGACATAATCGTCGAAGAGTTTCTTGGAATAGGCGTAGACGTTGAGCGGCCGTTCCAGCGCCGGCTCCTCGCGAAATTCGGCGCCGCCGCCATAGACCGAAGCGGAGGAGGCGTAGAGGAAGGGCACGCGCAGCGCCTGGCAGGCGTGCAGCAGCCGTTTCGAATAGGCGTAATTCACCTCCATCATGAACCTGCCGTTCCACTCGGTGGTGGTCGAGCAGGCGCCCTGGTGGAAGACCGCCTCGATGCGGCCGAGCGAGCCGGCTTCCATGCGGGCCAGGAAATCGTCCTTGTCGAGATAGTCGGCTATCGTCAAATCGGCCAAGTTGGCGATCTTGTGACCGTCGGTGAGGTCGTCGACGACCAGGATGTCGTCATGGCCTTCGGCGTTGAGCGCGGCGACGATGTTGGAGCCGATCATGCCGGCGCCGCCCGTGACGATGATCATGAAGGCCTCTGGTTGCGTGCGATTCCGGTCCTTATAAGGGAGGCTGATCGGGCTGTCGACAAAGCAGGTGGCATAGCCGTGATGTAGAGCACCGAACTTGGCGCCGCCCCTCACCTGCCTGCCGGCATCCTCTGCCCGTCACTATACGGGAGAAGCGCCCAGCAGGGCGATGAGGGGCAGCGCCAATGCCTGTAAGAAGGTGATGGAGCGAAATCTCAGCGATTGCCTGGCGGGGAGACAGGCGTCACAGTGGCGCCGCAAAGCTGCCGCTTTTGTCGGTTCGCCGCCGACGGGATCACAAGGGGACAAAAAATGCCGTCGACCGAACTGCTGATCGCGTTCTTCGCCACCACGGCGATCTTCGCCTATATTCCAGGTCCGGCCATGCTTTACGCCGCCGCGCAGACCATGGCGCGGGGGCGCTGGTCGGGGCTGACGGCGGCACTCGGCATTCATCTCGGCGGCTATGTGCATGTCTTTGCCGCCGCCGCCGGCCTGTCCGTGCTGTTCCATGCCGTGCCGCCTCTCTACATGGCGGTCAAGCTGGTCGGCGCGCTTTACCTCATCTGGCTCGGCATTTCGCTGTTTCGCAAGCGCGTCGAGGGCGACGTGGCGCTGCCGGCGATCGAGCGCAAATCGGCCCGCCGGGCGTTTTTCGAGAGCATCACCGTCGAGGTGCTCAATCCCAAGACCGCGATCTTCTTCATGGCGTTCCTACCGCAGTTCATCGATGCCTCGGCGACCTTGCCGGTCTGGCTGCAGTTCGTGGTGTTGGGCACGACAGTCAACCTGATGTTCTCCTCGGCCGACATCGTCTGCGTGTTCCTGGCCGGCCTGGTGATCGGCCGGCTGCGGCGTTCGAGCCGGGCGCAGCGCCTGATGCAGCGGGCCGGCGGCGCGGTACTGGTCGGGCTCGGCGTCCACGTCGCCCTGCAGAAAACCTGACCTGTCAGGGTTTGCCTCCACCCCGGCGTTGCGCTGTGCCAAATTGCGGTATATCGGCAGGCATGACCGGCCGGCCTCGCAAATCTGGTGTTTCGACCTATCTGAGATCGGCGTTTCCCGCGCGTGGCAGATGACATGATCAATCACAATCCGCCTTCTCCCGAGCCCCTGCACCGCGCCATCGCGCGCTTCGGCGACGTTGCCGTGCTGGTGGTCGGCGACATCATCCTCGACCGCTTCATCAATGGCGTCATCGAGCGGATTTCGCCGGAAGCGCCGATCCCGGTGCTGCACGGGCGCGGCGAGACTTCGGCGATGGGCGGCGCCGGCAATGTCGTGGCCAACATCGTCTCGCTTGGCGCGCGCGCCATTCCGGTCTCGGTGATCGGCGCCGATACCGCCGGCGACAGCCTGGCGCGGATGCTGGGCGAGTTCGGCGCCGACACGGCTGGGCTTGTGCAGCAGCGCGGCCGCATGACCTCGTCGAAGAGCCGCTTCAGCGCGCTCAACCAGCAGGTGCTGCGTTTCGACGAAGAAGAGATCAAGCCGCTCGGCGAGGCGGAACGGGCGGAGCTGATCCGCCGTTTCCGGGACGCATTGAACCAGGCGGACATCGTCATCTTGTCCGATTACGGCAAGGGCATATTGCTGGACGGCGTCGCCGCCGAACTGATCGCCATCTGCCGCGAGGCGGGAAAGTCGGTGCTGGTCGACCCGAAGGGCCGCGACTACGCGCGCTATGCGGGTGCGACCGCCGTCACGCCCAACCGCAAGGAGCTTGGCGAGGCCGTCGGCCATGCGGTGTTCGCCGATGACGAAATCGTTGCGGCGGCGCGGGAACTGATTTCGGCGCACGGCTTCGACTTCGTCGTCGCCACACGCAGCGAAAAGGGCATGAGCGTGGTCGGCCCCGACGAGGCACGCCATATCGCCACCCAGGCGCGCGAGGTGTTCGACGTTTCGGGCGCCGGCGACACGGTGATCGCGACCTTCGCGCTGGCGCTTGCCGCCAGCGCCGATCCTGTCGCCGCGGCCTCCATCGCCAACGCCGCCGGCGGCGTCGTGGTGGGCAAGCGCGGCACCGCGCGGCTGAGCGTCGAGGAACTCACCGGCGCGCTGTTTCGCTCGCATGGTCCGACCGCGCACAAGGACGCCATCCTCGACGCCGCCTCGGCCGCGCGCATGGTGTCGGCATGGAAGGCGGAAGGCCTGAGCGTCGGCTTCACCAATGGCTGCTTCGATATCCTGCATGCCGGCCATGTCAGCCTGCTGCACGCGGCGCGCAGCCAGTGCGACCGGCTGGTGCTCGGCCTCAACAGCGATGCTTCCGTGCGCCGACTGAAAGGGCCGGGCCGCCCGGTCAACGACCAGCATGACCGCGCCTGCGTGCTCGCCGCGCTCGCCTCGGTCGATGCCGTGGTGGTGTTCGAGGAGGACACGCCGCTGGCGCTGATCGAAGCGCTTCTGCCCGACATACTGGTCAAGGGCGCCGACTACACGATCGACACCGTGGTCGGTGCCGATGTGGTGCAGAAGGCGGGCGGGCGCGTCGTGCTGGTCGATCTCGTCGCCGGCAAGAGCACCACCAGCACCATCGGCAAAATGCGCGCGGGCGGCAGCACCAATTGAGGGTTTCATGTCTGAACTGAACGATTATCTGGTCCGCTCGGCGGCCGCCATATCAGCTATGGTCGAGCGCGACCTGACCCGCGAGATGGAGCGGGCGGCGCGCGCTGTCGTGACGGCGCTTTCGTCGGGCAAGGCCTTCCTGATCGCCGGCAATGGCGGCTCGGCCAGCGACGCCATTCACATCGCCGGCGAACTGGTCGGCCGCTTCCTCAAGGAGCGCAAGGCCTACAATGTCATCGCGCTGCCGGCCAATGCTGCGGTGCTGACCGCCTGGGGCAATGATTATGGTTTCGACACGGTGTTTTCGCGCCAGGTCGAAGCGCATGGCTCGGCCGGCGGCGTGCTGCTGGCGATCTCGACCAGCGGCAATTCGCCGAGCATTCTGGCCGCCGCGGAACATGCGCGCATGATGGACATGACCGTGATCGGCCTGACCGGCGACACTGGCGGCAAGCTCAAGCCGCTCTGCGACATCCTGCTCAACGTGCCTTCGACCTCGACGCCGATCATCCAGCAGGGGCATCTGTGCCTCTATCACCATCTGTGCGAAGTGGTCGAAGCGCGCCTGTCGAATGGCTGACAGGATCGGGACGCCGCACCCACTGATCGAACCGGGCCTGTGGGTGGAGGAGGTCGGCGACAGCGTTTTCCCGGCGCGCTCACCGGCGCTGTTCCTGGACCGCGACGGCACCATCAATGTCGATACCGACTATCCCAGCGATCCGGCCGAGATCGAGTTGAGGCCTCAGATGCTGCCGGCGATCGCCGCCGCCAACCGGGCCGGAATTCCGGTCGTCGTGATCACCAATCAGTCCGGCATCGCGCGCGGCTATTTCGGCTGGGATGTTTTCGCCAAGGTGAACGCCCGCGTGCTGGAGCTGCTGGGCGAGCAGGGGGTGTCCGTCGACATGGTGCTGGCCTGCGCCTATCACGAGGCGGGCGTCGGGCCGCTCGCCATGGCGGACCATCCGATGCGCAAGCCCAATCCGGGCATGCTGATCGAGGCGGGCAGGCGTCTTGATCTCGATCTCCGGCGCTCCCTGATGGTCGGCGACAAGCTGGCCGACATGCAGGCGGGCCAACGCGCGGGCCTGGCACAGGGCTGGCTGGTCGACGGTGAGGCGGCAAGTCAGCCCGGCTTCGCCATCAGGCGCTTGCATGACGACCACGATCTCGGCGGCCTGCTCGCTGCCATCGACGCACTCGGATCGTAGGGCTTACGCCTGGTCGTTGCGCTCCGAGGCTTCGTAGAGCTTGGCCTCGGTGGCGAAGGAATAGATCATCACCGACATCGAGTAGACGAAGCCATGGCGGCCGCACAGGAAGTAGCGCTTGGCCAGGTAGAATTTGAGGAAGTTGCCGAACGGCGACAGCACCAGCCGCACCAGGCCGGGCTTCTTGCCTTTCTCGACCAGCGTCACCGCCTTGAGGCTGGAATAGGCGTTGGCCCGGGCAAGATCCTCCTCAACCGATATTTCACGGCGATGCAGCAAGACACCCTCTTCGATCGTGTCGGTCTCGCCCGGCACGCGAACGGATTCATGGACCCGCGCGGTGAGATCCATGGCGGCGCCTTCGCGGCGGAAAAGCCTGAGCAGCCTGTTGTGCAGCACCCAGCGATGGGCATAACCGTAGCCCTTCAGCCAGTCGCGGCGGCGCATGTACCATCCGCTGGCCTTGCCGCCGGCCGCCTGGGTGATGGCCACGATCGACTGCCGCAACCGGTCGTCGACACGCTCGTCCGGGTCGATCGAGAGGCACCAGGGCTGGTTGGCACGGTCGAGCGCGAATTGCCGCTGGCGGGGGAACCCCGGCCAGTCATTGTGCAGCAGCGTTATCGGATAGCCCTTGGCGATATAGCTTTCAACGCATTCGACGGTACCATCCGTCGAACCGGAATCGACGACGATGATCTCGGCACAGAAATCGATGCTTTCCAGGCACGGGCCGATCATGTCGGCTTCGTTCACGCAGATGATGAGCGCCGAGACCGGGCTTGCAAAACGGGTCATGGTCCCCTTCCCATGGCGGATTCTCCCGGAATTCATGTTGCTCGTGCCATCTGTTCTCAAGCAATTCCGGGCGGAAAACCGTTACACATTTTTCCTGGAATTGCTTGAGAAACCAGTCAAGCGCCCAGTCAAGCAGTGAAATCCGGCAGAGCTGTTCAGCCTTGTATATCAGCGTCTTTCGAACACCAACGCGGCACCGGTGTGGCGAACGTCGGGAATTCGTCGGCGCACGGGCGCTCACCCAGACTCAGGAGCGCTCGAACGAGACCAGCCCTTCGTCCTTGACCCGGCGAATGGTGAGCGCGGTGCGCACGGTATCGACGTTCGGCGTCGAGGTCAGTTCCTCGACGACGAAGGTCTGGAAGGCGCCGAGGTCGCTTGCCACGCAATGCAGCAGGAAGTCGGACTCGCCCGACACCATCCAGGCATCGCGTACGATCGGCCAGCCGCGCGTGCGCTCGGCGAAGATGCGCAGTTCGGCATCTGCCTGGTGATGCAGCCCGACCAGGCAAAAGGCGACGACATCGAGGCCGAGCGCCGGCGCGTTGAGCAGCGCGCGATAGCCACGGATGATGCCGGCCTCCTCCAGCCGCTTGACCCGGCGCAGGCAGGGCGGTGCCGAAATGCCGACGCGGTTCGAGAGTTCGACATTGGTCATGCGCCCGTCCGACTGAAGCTCGCGCAGGATCTTCCAGTCGATGGCGTCGAGGTCGGCCTTGAGGGGCATTGGGTTCTCGATGATCAGTGTGGCGCAAGAATCTTTCGCGATTTTGTAATTAAACGACTTTTGTGTCGAAGCCAGCCCTCGTCGACGCGATTTTAGGGGAGGTAACGAAAGCGCTCGCCGCGCGAATATCCGCATGGGCCGAAGCTTTCCGGGGACGACGGCCCGTCCGTCTTGCTGGCGTGGTTGGCAACCCTTACATTAACCGGGAATTCCACGTCTTTCTCCATGGCACACCGTTGTCCGCCCCGCAGAGGCTCCAAATGATCACCAAGCATGCGCCCGTTCTCATCATCGGTTCCGGTCCGGCCGGCTATACGGCGGCGGTCTATGCCGCGCGTGCGATGCTGAAGCCGATGCTCGTCGCCGGCCTGCAGCAGGGCGGCCAGCTGATGATCACCACGGATGTCGAAAACTATCCCGGCTTCGCCGATCCGATCCAGGGGCCGTGGCTGATGGAGCAGATGCTCAAGCAGGCCGAGCATGTCGGCACCGACATCATCAACGACATCATTACCGAAGTCGACCTCAATGTGCGGCCATTCCGCGCCAAGGGCGATTCCGGCACGACCTACACGGCCGATGCGCTAATCATCGCCACCGGCGCGCAGGCCAAGTGGCTGGGCATTCCGACCGAGCAGGACTTCATGGGCTTCGGCGTTTCCGCCTGCGCCACCTGCGACGGCTTCTTCTATCGCGGCAAGGATGTCGCGGTGGTCGGTGGCGGCAATTCGGCGGTGGAGGAGGCGCTCTATCTGTCCAACCTCGCCAAGAGTGTCACCGTCATCCACAGGCGCTCGGACTTCCGTGCCGAGCGCATCCTGCGCGAGCGGCTGTTGAAGAAGGACAATGTCCGCGTTATCTGGGACACGATCGTCGACGAGATCACCGGGCGTCCGGGCAAGGCACCGCTGCCGCCTTCGGTCGAAGGGCTGAAGCTCAGGCATGCCGTGACCGGCGCCGAGAGCCATCTCAAGATCGACGGCGTCTTCGTGGCCATCGGCCATGCGCCCGCGGTCGAGCTGTTCGCCGGCAAGCTGAAGCAGAAGCCGAACGGCTATCTGTGGACAGCGCCGGATTCGACGCGCACCGACGTGCCTGGCGTGTTCGCCGCCGGCGACGTTACCGACGATATCTACCGCCAGGCGGTGACGGCGGCGGGGCTGGGCTGCATGGCCGCGCTCGAGGCGGAAAAGTATCTGGCCGGCATCGAGGTGCATCGCGAGGCAGCGGAATAGGCGGCTCGCAAGACTGTTGAAAAAACGGCTTGGAAACGCCGTGTAAAAGCCCGATTTTTCATTCAGACGCCAACCGTAACGAGGGGAAATCATGGCGTTGGACTGGGACAAGCTACGCGTGTTTCACGCTGCGGCGGAAGCGGGATCGTTTACGCATGCGGCCGAGACCCTGCATCTGTCGCAATCGGCGATATCGAGGCAGGTCAGCGCGCTTGAACATGATGTCGGCGTGCCGCTGTTCAACCGCCATGCACGCGGCCTGGTGCTGACCGAACAGGGCGAGATGCTGTTCCGCACGGCCCATGACGTGCTGATGAAGCTGGAAACCATCAAGTCGCGGCTGACCGAGACCAAGGACCGGCCGTCCGGCGTGCTCAGGGTAACGACGACCGTCGGCCTCGGCGCCGGCTGGCTGACCGAGCGGGTGCAGGAGTTCATCGAACTCTATCCCGAAATCAGCCTGCAACTGATCCTCGCCAATGAGGAGCTCGACCTCACCATGCGCCAGGCCGATTGCGCCATCCGGCTGCGCCAGCCGCAGCAGCCGGACCTGATCCAGCGCCGCCTGTTCACCGTGCATTTCCACCTCTACGCCGCCCCGTCCTATGTCGCCAAGTACGGCAAGCCCGGCTCGATCGCAGAGTTGAGAAGCCATCGCATCGTCACCTTCGGCCTGCCTGTGCCGTCGCATTTGTCGGAGTTGAACTGGCTGGAGACGGTCGGTGATTTCGAGAGCGGCCGGCGCGTGCCGACACTGCAGATCAACGACATCCTGTCGATCAAGCGCGCCGTGCAGGGCGGCGCCGGCATCGCCATGCTACCGGACTATGTGATCAGCAAGGATTCCGGCCTGGTACAGCTGCTGCCGGAAACCGAGGTGCCGTCCTTCGACACCTATTTCGCCTATCCCGACGCGATGAAGAACCAGGCCAAGCTGCACGTGTTCCGCGACTTCATCATCGCCAAGGCCAGAAGCTGGTCCTTCTGATCCAAGGTCAGCTCCGCGAGCCTATCCTTTCCAGGGCGTAATCCGCGGCAGCCAGCCCGGCACGTTGCGGCGGTAGGCTTCGTATTCGGCGCCATAGCGGCCGGCGAGCGTCGGCTCCTCATAGAGCTTGACGAAGGTGATCATGGCAGCCGCCGCGATTGCCGCATAGGCGGCGATCGACCAGCTCGAGAACAACAGCGCCTGGCCGAGAATGATCGACAGCACGGCGACATACATGGGATTGCGGACATGGCGGTAAATGCCGCCGATCACCAGCCTTTCGGTCGGTGCGACGGGGGCGGGCGTGCCCAGCCCTTCCAGCGCGAAGCGGGCGAAGGCATGCAGCAGCACGGCGGCAGCGGCGACGATGAGCACGCCGCCGGCGAGGACAAGGCCGGGTACCATCGACCATGGCAGGCCCCAGCGATCGCTGAGCAGCCAGGGAACCAGCCCGGCGACCACTCCGGGAGCCGCAACCAGGAAAATGCCGCTGCCGGCAATCGCCGAAAACCTACGCATCGGTTGATCCCCGCGTGACTGCCTTTGAATTAAACCGCTGCTGCCTCATTACACATCATCAATGTTTTCGGAATTTTGGGAGCAGAATCGGCCGGGATTGGCGTTTTCGGGGCGACAATGACGCGAAAGCGCGCTTCATTTTCACGATTCTGCTGGTCCTATTGGCTCCTGGAGCGGGTTGGACCACAGCCTGTGCCTTTTTGCATGCGTGTGTTGCAAAATAGATGCTTGTTTCTTGGGCATGATGAGCACATATATAGATCATCTCCTGGACGCGTTCTCCTCCCATTAGCGTCCTCGAGTGTTCCCCTCTGGAGGTTAGCCTTAACAGGCACTTCCAATCAAACTCAGCCGGATCTTCGTTGATCCGGCTTTTTTGTTGCCTGCGTGCCACGGGGATGGCTGGAAAATTCACCAGAACTGCCGCGTAACCGTGTCATGTAACCTCTGGTAACATGACAAGGACACCCTCCATCTGCTAAATGGATCATAGGACGCGGTGTGGTTCGGACGGGAGATGGGGGCATCACTCGGACGACCCGGGCTCAGGCGGCTACCGCGTCCGAACCTTTTCCCGTCGAAGCGCGGCGACCTTACATGTGGCGGACCTGCCGTTTTTCCTCCCAAGAAAACGGTCCGCAAAACAAACGGCGTCCGGCCCCCCGGGCGTCGTTTTTTGGTTTTTGCCCCCTCGATCGTTCGAGGGGCGCTTCACACGCATTCCAAATCGGCCACCGGGCGAAATCAGGCGGCCTTGCCGTTGGCGTTCATCGCCTCGTCGGCGAGACGGCCAGTCAGCTCGGCCATATGGTCGAAAGCGGCGCGATAGCTGGCAACGCCTGACGTGGCCGACCGCAGCTCGATGATCAGATCACCGATCTCGGCCTGCGGCATGGTCGCCTCGACGACATCCCATCCAGGCCAGCCAGGCCGCGCGTCATAGCCCAGGATCTGGCCGCGCCGCTGCGGGATCAGCGCGATGATCTTCGACGTCGTGTCCGACGGAGTGACGATCTCGACCTTCATCACCGGCTCCAGAAGCACCGGCGAGCAGGCGGCCATGCCTTCCTTCATGGCGAGCTTGGCCGCCATCTGGAAGGCCATGTCGGAGGAATCGACCGCATGGTAGGAGCCGTCCGACAGGTTGACCGCGACGTCGACAACGGGGAAGCCGAGCGGGCCTGACTTGAGGTAATCGCGTATGCCTGTCTCGACCGACTGGATGTAGGTCTTGGGCACGACGCCACCGGTGATGGTGTCGGTGAACTGGAAGCCGGAGCCGCGCGGCAGCGGCTTGATCTCGATCACCACATCGCCGAACTGGCCGTGGCCGCCCGACTGTTTCTTGTGACGGCCACGCTGCTGCACCGGTTTGCGGATCGTCTCGCGATAGGGCACCGCCGGTGCATGACCTTCGACCGGGATCTGATTCTTGCCCTCAAGCCGCTCGCGCACGACGCGCAGATGCATCTCGCCATGACCCGACAGCACGGTCTCGGCCGAGTCCTGGTTGTGGCGCAGGCTGAGCGAGGGGTCTTCCTCGGCCAGGCGCTGGATGGCGGCCGACATCTTGACCTCGTCCTTGCGCTCCTTGGGGCGCAGCGCGAAGGCGAAGACCGGCTGCGGCGGCTCGACATCGAAGAGCTGTTTGGTCCCGCCCTTGGCCGAAGTGAGCGTCTGGCCGGTCTTGACCGCGTCCAGCTTGCCGAGCGCCACGGTGTCGCCGATCCTGGCGCCGGTCAGCTTGACCTGGTCCTTGCCCAGCATCCTGTAGATGCCGGAAACCTTGGCGGTGTCGCCGCCGGGCAGCCACAGCTCCGACCCGTCGGCGACCTGGCCCGACAGGATGCGCGACACCGACAGCTTGCCGCCATGCGGCGTGTGGATGGTCTTCATCACCTGGACCACCGTCGCGTTGCCGTCCGGGGGGCCGCCGAGCCGCTTGCGGGTGGCCTCGATGTCGGGCGCGTCGTGGCGGATCGTCTTCAAGAGGCGCAGCACGCCATTGCCTTTCTCGGCGGTGCCGATCAGCACCGGCGTCACAGCGCCGTCGCGCAGATCGGCGGCGAGATCGTCGAAGATCGCGTCCTTGGGCGGT
Source organism: Mesorhizobium sp. ESP7-2 (assembly GCF_020164715.1). Classification (NCBI taxonomy): domain Bacteria; kingdom Pseudomonadati; phylum Pseudomonadota; class Alphaproteobacteria; order Hyphomicrobiales; family Phyllobacteriaceae; genus Mesorhizobium; species Mesorhizobium sp. ESP7-2. The sequence continues at coordinate 2,662 of NZ_JAIUGQ010000049.1, read as the reverse complement.
TCGATCTCCTCGAGCAACTGCTCCATCAGTTGGTCGTCATGATCGGCCAGCGTCTCCAGCATGGAGAAGCGCGCCTCCAGTTCGCGCGCCTTGTCGTCGCCCGGTATCTCGGCCACCTCGCTCTCGGCATATTCGCGGTAGATGTAGGCGCGCTCCAGCGCCAGATCGATCGAGCCGATGACGACGCCGTCCTTGCGCAGCGGGATCTGACGCAGAAGCAGCGGCGCCGCGCTTGTCGGCTGCAGCATCTTCAGCGTGTCGCGCACGCCAGTGATCGCCTTGTCGACCTTGTTGAGAAACAGGATACGCGGCACGCCGAGATCGTCGAGCTTGCGCATGATGAGCTGGAGGGCAGGGATCTTCTTTTCGTCCGCCTCGGCCACGACCACAGCGACATCGCAGGCGGCCAGCACCGGTTCGGCCTCGAAGGAGAATTCGATCGACCCGGGGCAGTCGATGAAGGTGAACTGCTCGCCCATGAATTCGGTGGTGGCGATCGACGCCTCGACACTCATGGCGTGGGCGCGGGCCTCGGGCGAATGATCTGAAACGGTATTGCCGGAGGAAACCGGGTTCTGGCGGGGGATGGCGCCCGTACGGGCCAAAATGGCTTCGAGAAGTGTCGTCTTACCGCTTGCGAAGGGACCGACTATGGCAATGCATTTCGGTCCCGTGCGTCGTCCTCCGGCGCGATTACCCATGACTGACCTCCACTCAGGCGTTTTTCCTGGGGACCGACTGGCATTCATGGTTCAGGCCAAGGTCAATCGGTCCTGAGCGGCGGCCGGCCTGTTCGACCGTCGCGGGCGGGTCTGTTTCGACCTGCCCCGATTATCGTCCCACTTGTTTGCCTGGAGGGCAAGAAAAATAGGAAGCCGCGCGGCTGGCCGGCTCAGGCGCTGAGCACGAGCGGTTCGACCGAGCGGCCGGCAAGCAGTGCGAGCTTGTCGCGCGGCGCCGGCCTGCCGAAGAAATAGCCCTGGAAACGGTTGCAGCCGGCCGCCTTGGCGAGAGCGAATTCCTCCGCCGTCTCCACGCCCTCCGCCACGATGGTGACGTGCTGGATGCGCGCGATCTGCGCCAGCGCCGAGACGAAGATCTGTGCCACCTGGTCATGGGCGAGGGCGCGGATGTAGGAGCGATCGATCTTGATGATGTCGATGGGCAAGGTCTTGAGATAGTTGAAGCCGCAATGGCCGGTGCCGAAATCATCGAGGGCGATGTGAAAGCCGAGGCCGCGCAACGCTTCGAGACGCCGCAGAATCTCGGGCGTGGCGGCGGTCGCCACGGTCTCGGTGATCTCGATGATGAACTGTGACGCCGACCGGCCGGCTTCCCTAAGCACGCGGTCGCACATGGTGACGATCTCGTCGCGCTTGAGTTGCTCGCTGGAGACGTTGATCGAGATACGGTGGCCCGGGAAATGACCGATATCGGCACAGGCCCGCTTGAACGCCCATTCGCCGAGCATGTCGATCAGCGTCGAGCGTTCGGCGATCGCAATGAACTCGGACGGTGCGATCAGTCCGCGAACCGGATGGCGCCAGCGGATCAGCCCCTCGAGCGCGTGGCGGGAACCATCCGGGCTGACGATCGGCTGATAATGCAATTCGAGTTCGCCCAGATAGACCGCGGCGCGCAATTCCCGTTCGACCAGACGACGGTAGCGCTTGTCGGACAGCATCTCCTCGTCGAAGACGGTGACGCGGCCTCGGCCCGCCGCCTTGCTTTCATAAAGCGCCAGATCGGCAACCAGCATCAGTTCCGTCGTGTTCGAGGCATGGGCCGGCGCCAGTGCCACGCCGACCGAGATGGAGAGCGGAATGGTCTTGCCTTCATGCGATTTGCCGGCGCGCATGGCATCCAGCAGTTGCCTGACATCCTTGTTGATGGCGGCCAGGTCGCCATGCGGAATGATGATACCGAATTCGTCGCCGCCGAGGCGTCCGACCATGGCGCCGGCAAAGATGCGTTCCGAGGTCTTGACCAGATGCGTCAGCGTGAGGTCGCCGAATTGGTGTCCGAACGTGTCGTTCAACTGCTTGAAATGGTCGAGGTCGATCAAGAGCAAGGCCGCCTCGCGCCTGTCGCGCATGGTGCCCAGGCTTTCGTGCAGCGCCTCGAGGAAATAGCGTCTCGTCATCGCGCCGGTCATCGCATCCCTGGTGAGGAAATGATGTTTCTCGGCCTCGGCGGCGGCGGCCGACTGGAGGCGATGGACGACGCTGCTGCGCATGTACATCAATGCCAGCAAGGCGAGGCTCGTGGCCAGGATCAAGATGGCGAAGGCACTGCCGGCGGACAGGTTTCGCGAGACGTCGAAAGCCCCAAGCACTGCTGCGCCGATGCTGATCACAAGCAGTGACTGGATACCGCGATAGATCCGGCCGCTGTGGTCCTTGATCGTCGCCAGTATGCTCATCCGCCAGCCCCCGCAATGCAGGCTCACGGCTAGGGCGTAGTGACGATTTAACTACCTGAGCCAGATAGCGATAGCGGCAAGTTTGACAAAGCCCATGAAGTTGGCGAGCAGCTTGTCATATCGAGTTGCGACGCGGCGGAACTGTTTGAGTTTGTTGAAGAAGCGCTCGATGATGTTGCGCTCCTTGTAGAGATCAGCGTCGTAGGGACGCTGATGCTTTCGATTGCGCTTGGGCGGGAT
>NZ_JAIUGQ010000048.1:0-45270 GCF_020164715.1 Mesorhizobium sp. ESP7-2 | reverse complement strand
TGCTCCAGCATGAAGGTTGAATCAGAACCGCAGTGATTTGGGAATCCCACGACTCCCATAAATCTCATCCCGCTCTAACGCATCAATCCCGCAGCCCGGAGGGCGTCCTCGATGATCGTCATCACCCCCGGTGCAGCCGGCTTCGTATGACGCGGGAACTGCTTGACGGCATTTGGGTCCGGAGACTGCTCCATATCTGGCAACGGTGTACGGATTAGCAGCCTCTCGCCGTCGACCACTTTCTGCCGCGATCTCGTGGACACGCTCTTTTCCGTTGCCACGATCCCCCAGAACCGAGCGGTCTCCCGTGTGGAAGAGATGCCGCTATCGAGCATGAATGGCCCTGGCGCGCTGAAACCGTCATTGGCCAGCGGGACTCCGTGGCCCATGCCGGCAATACTATTTATCTCAAGGGCCACTTCTCCCGCGGGGTCGAGCCAAAGACGCCTTGCATGCCGCCCTGACACCTCTGATCTTGTAGGTGTCTTTTCGAGGCCATGAACGCCTTGCCACTGCGCCGCGACTGCTTCCGCGTTGGAATGCGCAACCGTGCGGTCGGCGGTCCCGTGCCAGATCGATATCCTTGGCCAAGGTCCTCGATGATCGGATGCGCTGCGGAGAGCGCCTTGCAGATCCTTATCCGACCGGCCGCCATGGCCGCGCATGCGATCGAACGCCTCCGGAATGGTCGTCGCGCTGCCGTAGGGAAGCCCCGCAATGATCGCGCCGCCGGCGAACACGTCCGGATAGGTCGCGAGCATGGCAGCCGCCATTGCCCCTCCGGCCGAGAGACCCGTGATGAAGATGCGTTTTCGGTCGAGACCTTGGATGACCACCATCGTCTCGATCATCTGGCGGATCGAAAGCACCTCGCCCGAACCGCGCCTGACATCGGCAGGGAGAAACCAGTTGAAACAAAGGTTAGGATTGTTGGCGCGTTGCTGCTCGGGAAAGAGCAGCGCGAAGCCGGCTTCATCGGCGAGGCGGGACCAGCCGGAATGGTGGTCGTAGGCAGCCGCGTTCTGGGTGCAGCCGTGCAGCACGACGACGAGCGGCGCACCTTTTGGCAGACCCTTTGGAAGGTAGATCCTGGCGTTCAACGCGCCCGGGTTGGACCCGAAACCGGTGAGGTTCGAGAGGCGGTCGGAACGGAAATCCGGGAGAGGAGAAGGTTGCCGGGCGCGAATCGCCGCGCTGCGCGCAATCGTATCTGACACTTTCCGCATGAGGCCGTCCCTTGTTTTTGACGTCCGGGTTTAGACGGCACAGCGTGTAACGTCTTTGCAGCGATATCGTTGCTGTGATAACGCAGAAGCGAAGAGACGCTTGGCTGGTCACCGCCGCCGTGGCTGATGGACAGGTCTTGAGCACCCTTCTGCGACAGTCAGAGGGCTGATGGACAGGTAAAGATCGCCCGCGTCATGGCAATATTGTGGAGATCACTCGGTCGGAGTGGCCGAGAGGGCCCTCTTCCGACGAGGCGGAGGGCGACGGCGTTTCGCCGTTGATTTGAGCCCGACTGGCGCGGATTTGGAAAGCGCACCAAGCACAGCACTGATCATGCCATCCGCAACGAAATCGGCGTTGATGCCAGTGGCAAGCTTCTCGCATGCGTCGTTGTCGTCATTGCCTGGCCCGGACCACAACACCACGCCTACCCGTAGCGCCGCCTTTGCGCGCTTCAGGCGACGAACAAGGAAGCGAGCGTGTTTGACCGAATCCTGGTTGAGGAAATTGACGACAACGGTGTCGAAGCTGCCAAGTTCGAGGCGGCGAAGAGCGTTTGGCTCCAAATCGGCAAAGCTGGCCATTGATGCTTCCGCACCCTGGACTTCCAGCACCTGCATCAGCATGGCGGCCGCAGCGTCATCGAGTTCGCCACGCCCGCCTGCACACAGCACGGTGATATCGGTGCCATCAGGCAGTTCGATCTCATCCTCGCCGCCCTTGGTGTCGCTCGGTTCGGCGTCGTCGGCCAAGGCCGGTTCCTCTTCCTCGCTGGCCTCCTGCTGCGCGCTATCCACCAAGTTTGCCACCAGAGTCTGGGCGCTTGCCGCCACCTGACGTCTTTGCGGTTCGCCCATTACGCCGCGAACACGATCCTGCTCGCCTAGCAGCAAGGCTGGAATGGCCACTTTGTCGTAGAATTCGACCAGATAGCCCTCTTCAAGAAACTCCTCAGCATGGTCTGTGGCCTCTTCTGGGTCGCCGGCGAGCAGACGCTGATAAAGCCGCGCGTGGGGTTCAAGCATCGGCTCGTTGCCGAACAGCACGTCGAGGAACTCAAACTGCGGAACGTGCCGACCGAGCACGACTAGACAGACAGTTAGGGGCGTTGACAGGACCAGCCCGAGTGGCCCCCATAACCAGGTCCAGAAGATTGCAGCGACTATGATCGCCAGCGGCGACAAGCCTGTGCGCGACCCGTAAAGCCAAGGCTCTATGACATTGCCGGTGATCAGCTCCATCACGACGAACAGCGCCGCTGTCCACAACAGGAGCGACCATCCGGGAGCCACGGCGAGCGCTAGGAATAAAGGTAGGGAAGCACCGATGATCGGGCCGATATAGGGCACAAAGCGAAGTGCAAGTGCTAGCAAGCCCCAGAGCAAGGCGTTAGGGATGCCGAGTATCCAGAGCCCAATTGCAATTGGCACTGCATAGGCGACGTTGACCACCATCTGCATCAGCAGATAGCGACCGACTCGCCTTCCGGCATCCTGCAGTGCCTGAGTCGTTCGATGAAGGTCGCCGTAGCCCACGAGCCGGATGAAACGATCCCGTAGATCTTCCCGTTCTAAGAGCATGAAGACGACAACGACTATGATCAGACCGGCAGATGCCAGGGGACTGATCAAAGGGCCGACGATGCTCTGGAGCACCTCGAGCGGCCTTTCGCGCGCGACGATTTCGACTGGCACCGGTTCGCGCTTTGGCGTGTCTGCCGCTGAGGGCAGCGCAGGTTCCTGTCTATCAATCTCCTGGCCGACACGCTCGACCACATCGCTCAACCTGGCAATGATCCCTCCCCCCACGCCTCTTTCCTTCAGCAAGCGAACCTTGGTTAGAATGTTTGCCTGATAAAGCGATACATTGTGCGCCAATTCGTTGACCTGCGAGGCGACAATGAAGCTGAACAGAGCCAGCGCTGCGAAGGCGCCAAGGACGCTCAATACGACAGCCGCGACCCTGGGCACGCCGGCCCGTTTTAGCGCGGAAACCATCGGGGCGAGTGCGAAGGTCAACAGCAGGGCAATCGCTATCGGCAGGAAAACCTCGCGCCCGAAATACAGAGCGGCCACGGTGACTACGACCGTCGCGACGGTCGGCAACGCGGTGCGCCGATGTGCTACCGAAAGGGTACTTTGCAGTCCGGAGAAGGGATATCTGCCGTTACGATCAATCCCCACAATAACCCCTCCACCTTGCCCTTCAGTGATAGGGGCGCCTGGTCAGTTGGCCTGCAACGTTAGCAGAGACTAATGGTTGCAGTGGGTTTTTGCGAATGATGCAATCAGGACATCTTCTGCATCTGGTGGCCGGCAATGCAATGCCAGAATCAAGCTGAACTATCTTCGCGATGGCCTGCATTTCACCATGGCGCTGCCGTTGCGCGAGACCAGGCTGGTACCGGCCTACTCCTGATGCCGCTGAAAGTGCCGCTTTGGCGATAGCTCGCGCATCGCTTCACTGATATTGGTGCAGTCTAGAAAACTCTGGACGCAGCAGATGACATCGGATTCAGATATGGCGGAAACGGTCGGGCAGCTGCTGGAAACGCCGGACCTTGCCAGCGCGCTGGAAAGTGAACAGTTCAAGAAGTTTCTCGACCAAGTGCCGATTGCAATCGCCGTTTCGGATCTCGGTGGGCTGGAACGTGTGGTCTATGCCAATCCGGAGTTCGAGAAGCTCTCCGGCCTGAAGGCGGCCGCGCTCGCCCAGAAGCATTGGGCGGCACTTTCCGGTATTGGCCTCCACCAGCAGAAGGACCGCGCGCTGTCCGGTGCGGTGGTCGAAGAGACCGATTTCGTCGGTACGTTCCGGCTTGAGCGGGCCGAGGACAACCCTGCAATCGTCGACGTCTATTCCAACGTCATTGAGGATGACGGCGGCAAAGCCTGCTTCCGGCTGGTCGCACTGGTCGACGTCTCGGTCCATGGCGAGGCCGAAAGTGCGCGGACGATCGAAGAGCGCGTCCGCGAGAAGGACACGCTACTGCGGGAATTGCAGCACCGGGTGAAGAACAATCTGCAGATGATTACCGCCCTGATACGCCTCGAAACGCGCAATGCGACCGAGCCGGACCGCGAGCGCTTCGAAAGACTGGCCGGCCGCGTCGACGCCCTGGCTATTCTTTATAAGACGCTGTCGGGCGAGGAGCACAAGGAGGAAGTCGATCTCGGCGTCTATCTGAGCCAGATCGCGTCCGCCGTAATGGCGTCGCATGCTGTCGAGGGCATTCGCCTCGACATGAAGGTTGATACCTACCCGGTTTCGGTCAACGTTGCCATGCCTGCTGGCCTGGTGGTCAACGAACTGCTGACCAACGCGCTCAAACATGCATTTCGCGGGCGTGACAGCGGCACGATCACCCTGCACAGCGTCGTTAACGACGATGGCTGCCGTGTCGTCGTCGCCGATGACGGCATCGGGTTGCCGGAAGGCGAGAGCTGGCCCAAGCAGGGCAAGCTCGGCGCGCTCATCGCCCAATCGCTGACAGAGAACGCCAAGGCTGAGTTCGACGTGACTTCCAGCGCTGACGCGGGCACCCGAGTCACCATTGTGTTCAAGCGCTCTGCCGCGGCAGCATAGATTGCAACCCAAATGGTTCGTCTGCTCCCACGTGGGAACTAGAACACCTAGGATTTTTGCTCTGACGGAGAAATCCGTTCACGTACGGACCGCTCCGCCGAGTCAGCCGCGGATTGGACGACATCTCCAATTTGGTCGGCCACCGTGCCTGCTTGTGTGTCCTGCCGTCCAGCTTCCTGCTTGATCGTCTCGTAGGCCTCTGCGGCAACTTGCTTGGCCTGATCGAGGCCTTGCTCGAGCATGCCCTCCGAGGTGTCGCGAAGCTTCTCGCGATATCCGCCCAGTTGCTCATCCTCGATTGCGGTATGGGGCAACATGGCGCCTATCGCGGCGCCGATGGCGAGACCGACCGCCGCAACGGCCAGGGGCTGATCATTCAATAGCTCATGCGCCGAGCGGCTGGCTTTCGCAGCCATGTCGCCAGCCGCCGATCCTGCATCAGCGGCGTTGCTCGTCAGTCCCTCCGCGATGCCCTTTGCCCCGCTCGATATGGTGCTCCCAACGCTGCTTGCGGCTGACGAGACCGATCCAGCAGCGTCGGAGAGCGGGCTGCCCAAGCCGCCGCCCTCCGCCTCGTAGCGCCCACTGGGCGGTGTAGGCGTCGCATAACTGGCCGGGCGGTTGCTGCCGTTCGACGGACCACTGCCCAGCATCAGCCAAGCCAGGCCGGCGCCCACCATGGTCACGGGCAAAGGATTGTCCCGGACCTGGGTTCTCAGGTTGTTGAGCATGGCCGAACTCTCTCCTCCGGAGAAGATCCCGGTGAATTCATCCAGCAATTGTCCCGGTGTCATCTTGCCTCGAATGGATTCGGCGGTTTCCACCACCCTGGCGCGCGCGGCCTCCGCCTCGCGTTCAAGTTCGGCTGCGGATTTCTCGGTCATCTCACTTGTTCCTTGATCACATTCGCGTCGCGCCTGAGCTGTTCCTGCGTCCGGTCGGGAGTAAGTTCGGAAGGCGCCATGCTTGCCGTCCCCGTGCGCAGCAGGATAACGCCAAGAATCGCTACCACCACGCCGACCAGCAGTGAGGACCACCCGGCGCCCAGCCCTGCCCGAGTCAATGCGATGACCAGTGCTTGCAGCAGCACGATCAGAGCCGCGAGCAGGCAGATTGCTCCGCCCAGCACCTCGGCGGCGCCAGCTCCCGTCTTGGTGAGCTTTTCTGAAAGCTCCGCCCGCAGAAGCCTGGCTTCGGTTTGCACCAGCGTGGTGACGTTTTGGGCCAAGTCGGTCACCAGGGTCGCGAGGCTGGGATTGTCCTGCGTGTTCATCTGTCTTGCTCCGCGTGCTGCGTGGCCAGATCGTCATCGGGGCGGCCATATCCTCGGGAGCCGTCTGTCGACCGATCAGCAGATCGAACGGTCTGCGAGTTGGCTTCTCCCGAGGCACTCCGAGATGCCTCGGGGCTTGTCGGTGGGGAGGCTTTGATGAACCGTCCAAGCGCCAATCCAGCCAATACGGAGCCAGCGAGCAGGACACCGGGGTTTTGCCGGCCGAAGGACTGCACATCCTCAAGCACCTGCCCCAACGGTTTTTGTTTCAACGAGGAGGAAAGCCGCTCCAGTCCGCCAGCGGCCTCCAAGGCAAATTTCGATGCTGTCCTTTCATCATGGTTGGCTAGGTGATCGCTGGCCGCCCGTAGCGCGCCGCCCAACGCCGCCAAGCTCGACCCGATGTCGCGCTGCGTTTCCTCTGCCTTGTCCGACATGACCTGCGTGGCTTCTTTTGCGTAGCCGCCAGTCTTGCGGGTCAGTTCGTCGCGCGCATCGTGAAGCAACTCGCTCGCGCGCTCTTTTTCCCGGCCAACCCTGTCGGAAACGTCACTTGTCGCCTTGTCGAAATCTGCGGGTTTACGGCCCTGGCCGTCATTGCGTTGCATGGATCACCTAGTGAAAACCGAGGAAGGAGAGGACCGCGAGCACGACAACGACGAGGCCGATAAGATAGATGACACTGTTCATTGCACGTTCCTCCGTGCTGCCCAACTTCATGGAACCTGCGATGTTCCGTTGACGAAGAGCTTTTTGCGATTCAAGGGCGATGCAGGGGAAGCTTGGTCCGGACACCGCAGGCAAGAGCGGCGTTGCCGCGGGGCCTCGGTCCAGTTCTCCAGCACAGCTGCCGATCGCCAAGTAGATGAATCCTCGCTCGACATCGTCGCCGGCAGCACGCCATCGCGGAAAGACAGCGTGCGCTGGCTTCTCCAGCGAGCACTGGCCAACATACCGACCATCAACATCGATCCCTTGGGACGCATTATCACACGCCGCTCGAGTGACGCACGTCGGCTACTCGTTCGACGTCCTGCCGCAGCTCATTCGCGATGTCTTCGCCGGGCTTCGTCAGCCGGAGGCGTCTTGACGGGAGGCCGCCACCCTCGAGTGCGAACGGGACAAAGCGGAAGCGGTGGCTTTCGCCGCCGCTTCCTGCCTGCGATTTTACCCATTCGGCTGCCTTCCTGTCGAACATCTGCCCAATTTGCGCACCAGGGCTTGGCCGGGGCGGCGAGAGCATCGGCGCACTCCGTCTATGGCCTGCCGTAAGGCGGGAGCAAAGAGTGGGTTCGACGCCTCGACTCGAACCGGGAACTGCAATTTCTTGTCGGTGTGATACATGGCCGACTGTTTGTTTGCAGCTAGCCGAACCTCAGCCTGGACGCATTCCGCCCGGGCAGCCGTTTAATTCCGAAAGAACTGGCAGCGGATCGCCCCCCTGTCAGCAGAGCTCAATTGCCACGACGCGGGGCCGTGCCGGCCGGTCGAACGCGGTGGCGCTGACCGTCGGCCCGGGATTAGGCAACCTTGGAAAACAGAGCGACGTCACATCTGGCCAAGCCGTAACGCCACCGGTGATCGGTCGCGGCAACCCGGCTTTGGTAGAACAGTGAAAGTTGGCTGCCTTCTATCATCACTGTCGAATGACCATTCTCTCCGGGCTGGCCTGGTTCGAGCACCGGGCCGATCGACACGTAGGGTCCGGCGACGTCATCCGCGATGGCGAAAAATACGCGCTGACGGTTCCCACGAAGGCCATTTGGGAGAAAGCAAGTGGCGTTCAGAAGCACGCGGCCATCTGGTAACTCGACCAGCTGCGCACCCTCTATGCCCCATTCATAGTCGGGATCCTCTCTCGTATTGTGATGAGGAACATCAGCATGATCGAGTATCTTGCCTATCCGCTTCCAGGGACCGAACCACGAGTCGGACTGGCTGCGTGCGAGATAGATGTCGGGCTGCGGCACCCTGTTGAATTTTGGCATGGCAGAGTAAGCGAGATAGCGCTTGCCGCCGATGACCGCGGGGTGTGGATCGTAGATTCCATCCTCCTCCGTGTCGGGGATGGCGAGAATGGCCGGGGTGAGAACCACCCAATGGAAGCCGTCGTTGGAAACCGCATGCTCGCAACGGCCGCCGGATTTCATGAACTCGGTCTGGATGAACATGTGGAAGACGCCACTTTCGTGGATGACGCCCGGAGCCGCGACCCCCGTCCCGTTGATGGGAAGCTCGATCGCTTCGTGCTCGGTCCAAGGCCCATAAAGGTCGGGCGCCGTCGCGTGCAGGATTCTCCACGTCTCGGTCGTTACCGTCCCGCTTGAACCGAAGACATGCCACAGCCTGCCATCGAAGACGGGGCATGGGTCCTTGAGGTCATCCACGCTCTGCGGATGAAACAGCGGAAACACGTTGGTATCGAAGGTGATCTTCATCTCAGTCCCGGAATTTGCCTTGCCCTGGATCCCCAGCGATGCAGGCGAATCAATTTGGATATCCCGCATATTTTATAGCCAGCGAGTTCAACACAAATACGGCAAGGGCGGTTCTCTACCAGCAAACCTGATCGGGAGCCTTCCGATGGCCCGTCCCCTCCGGCTGCCATTCTCCCCCGCGCAGCCAGCGCCCATCCAAAGCAGCGACCGAGGCTGTTTGTTTCAACTTGGAACAACTCACCTGCACGAAAGTTAGGAGCTGAAACCGAAGTTTAATTCTTCGTCATTCACGATTAACAAATGTTAGTCGCAACATAAACGACCGTCTATAAAAAGGAATATCTCAATGGAAGCAGCCTTGAGCAGGGCAACCGCTAGTAAACATGCTGGCAGGCAAAATCTTCTGGTTTGCTTCTCCCATTTAAGGTGGAATTTCGTTCATCAAAGACCGCAGCATATCCTCACTCTCGCGTCCATGCAGCAGAGAGTGGTCTACTTTGAAGAACCCCTTTTCGAAGAACTGCCGCAGCCGGTGATACGGAAAAGCGAGGCCTCGCCAAACATTCTGATTGTCACACCAGTGCTCCCGCTCGGCACGTCCGCCACGAAAGCAGATGCCGTGCAGCGGAGATTTGTTCAGCAGACAATCGCTTCTATGCCGCACAGCCGGCTTATCGCTTGGTATTACACACCAATGGCTCTTCGCTTCACGGAATACCTTGTGCCGGACGTATGCGTCTATGACTGCATGGACGAACTCTCCGCGTTCAAGAATGCACCACCCGAACTCGGCCAACTGGAAAAGGCACTTCTGCGCCGCGCCGATCGCGTTTTTACAGGCGGCCTAAGCCTGTTCGAGAACAAACGTCATCTGCATCATGCGATCTATCCCTTCCCGAGCAGCATCGATGTGAGCCACTTTCATAAGGCAAGGAAGCCGGGCAAGGACCCAGCCGATCAGACCGGAATCCCTCACCCGAGGGTAGGGTATTTCGGCGTAATCGACGAGCGGCTGGATGTCGATCTCGTGGCTCAAGCGGCGGAGACCATGCCGGACGTGCATTTCGTCATGCTCGGCCCGGTGGTCAAGATCGACCCCGCAGACCTGCCCCAGGCCGAGAATCTTCACTGGCTGGGCGGGAAAGGTTACCGCGATCTGCCCGACTACCTGCGCCATTGGGATGCGGGCTGGATGCCGTTCGCACTCAATGAAGCGACCCGGTTCATCAGCCCTACCAAGACGCCGGAGTTCCTGGCGGCGGGCCTGCCGGTGATCTCGACGGCGATCGTCGACGTGGTGCGCAGCTACGGCGCCGCTGGACTGGTGGAAATCGCCGACCCCGATGATCTGGAAATCAAGCTGCGCTCCGTTCTTTTACGGCCGCGTGAAATGCTTATGCAGCAAGTCGACGCCTACCTTGCGAACACCTCGTGGGAGCGAACATGGAACGCCATGGCAGCTCACATTGAGCGCGCCTATCAAGGCAAAAAGGTCGTCCCTCTTCGCAGGAGTGCTTAGCCATGTTCGATTGGCTGGTCGTCGGGGCGGGTTTTGCCGGCAGCGTGCTTGCCGAAAGAATAGCCTCGCAGCGTCACGAGAGCGTTCTGCTGGTCGATCGCCGCGGCCATGTCGGCGGCAACGCCTACGATTGCTACAACGAAGCCGGCATCCTCATCCACCGCTATGGTCCGCATATCTTTCACACGAACAGTCAGGCGATCGTGGGGTATCTGTCGCAGTTCACCGAATGGCGGTCATACGAGCACAGGGTGTTGGCGGCGGTGGACGGGAAGCTCGTTCCGATCCCGATCAATCTCGACACGATCAACCGCCTTTACGGTCTGGACCTGACCTCGGCACAGTTGGAGGATTTCTTTGCGTCCCGACGCGAGACTGTGGAGGATGTTCGCACGGCGGAGGACGTCGTCGTCAGTACCGTCGGACGCGAGCTCTACGAAAAATTCTTCCGTGGCTACACAAGGAAGCAATGGGGCGTCGATCCCAGCCAACTGAGTAAATCTGTGACAGCACGAGTGCCGACCAGGACCAACCATGACGACCGCTATTTCAGCGACAGCTTCCAGAAAATGCCGGCCGGCGGATACACAAGGATGTTCGAACGCATGCTCGATCACCCGAACATCAAGATCATGCTGCATGCCGATTTCCGCGAAATTCGTGAGAAGATTCCGTTCAGGCGCCTGATCTATACCGGACCAATCGATGAATATTTCGGGTGGCAGCTCGGGCATCTTCCCTATCGCTCGCTGCGTTTCGAGCACGTTACACTGGACTGCGAACAGTTTCAGCCGGTTGCCGTCGTCAATTATCCGCAGACGCAAGACTACACTCGCATCACGGAGTACAAACATCTCACCGGCCAGCAGAACTCGCGGACCAGCCTGACCTACGAATACCCCACGGATATCGGAGATCCGTACTACCCGGTGCCGCGGGCCGAAAACGAAGCGCTGTACAAGCGCTATGAAGCACTCTCCGCAACCTGTTCGGACGTGTGGTTTGTCGGACGCCTGGCAACATACCGCTACTACAACATGGATCAGGTGGTCGGACAGGCTCTGGCTACTTTCGATCGCATCCAAAAAAGCGTCCCGGAATGGGCAAGCCCGGGAAAGACGTTGGCGGACTTGGCAATAAGTTCCCCTGCACATAAGGGCTAAAGGCGGCTGGGGAACCGCAAAGAACTCATCCAGCACCGCGGGGCGGGCAGGCGCCCTCCCCTTGGTGTTGCCGGCCACACCTTCAGCGCGTCAGATTCGGCGCGAACAGATATTGCTGACGGACCAGTTCGTCCGCGATTGGCTGGCACAGACGTCGCGTGCCATCCGCCTGGATGACCGAAAACAGCCCCACCTCCGCATGTCGGGAATTATCCCACCCGGGGTAGGCGGTTATCGGGTACAGGCAAATACCCTCGATCGGCGCTTGGAGGCTCATCGCCGCACGCACCTCGTCGCAGACATAGTGGAGCCAGGCCGGCCCGCCGGATCCCTCCGACCCGGTCTCTGCGATGAACATCGGCTTGCCGTATCGATGAGCGGCCTCCATCAACATTTCCGACAGAGCACGGTACTCGTGGTGCCCCATCGGAATAGTCGGCCCATTTATGTACCATTGATTGTGCGGGTAGAAATTCAGGCCAACGGCGTCGACAACATCTTCGCTCCCGCCCAACTCAGGTTCGACGCGGCCCAGCAACATGTCGTAAGCCTCGAACTGTCCCAATCGGGCGTTTTCGGCCCGGCGCCTTTCGCCTCGGGTCCGGTCGCGTGGCGCGATATGGATGAGCGGCTCGGCCCAGACAAATCTGCATGCCGGGTCGACTTCCCGCATTGCACGAACACCCGCGATGGCGGCCTTGACGAGATGCCGCTTGAACCATCCCCGTTTGTTCGGCCCCACGCGCGGGAAATAGCTGACCTCAACAGCCCAGGCAAAGAAGGAGATCTCGTTGATTGGACACAACAGAGGCGATGTTCCGGTAATCGAGCGGTGCACCCTCACGGCCTCGGCCGCAAATGAGGCATAGGCATCGATGAAATGCTGCGACCCCTGATCGACGTGGTCTGGGGATCCGTAGTGGAAGATGTCCCAGATGACCTGGACACCTGCCGTTTGGGCTGCCTCGACCATAGGCACCCAACTTGACCAGTCATAAGTTCCGGGAGCGGTTTCGATCAGGTGCCAGCGCAACCCGTCGCGGATGGTGCGAAGGCCGAGTTCGGCGCAGCCGCGGTAGTCGCCCAGGGCATGCAAATTATGCGAGGTCGCACGAATAAGGTCGAGGCGAACGCCGTCCTTGCGCCGATGCGAGGAGCATTCAAAGCCCGCCATGAAAAAACTGGCAAAGCGCCAAGCACCGGAAACCGAAGCATCCACCTCCTGGCCCTTCGTGCGTGCCGCCTCGTTCATTCGAAGTCTCCTTTGGTCAGTCGGCTTCGCACTCGGCCGGATTGTTCGGAGCGAGAACTGCCTTGGCGAAAACGCATCCGATCGGGCAAGCAGCATCCCCCTGCTCAGTTCGGCATACCCGTCATTCTTACATGACCGAGTAGTGCCGAACCGATTGGTCGTGTCTTTGTTCCGGTGGTCCACCGTCCGGTAGCTGAGTGGCGAAGGCAAATCAGGAACAAGGCGGCCGGAGCCAAGTTCGGGGATGTACCACCGGCATCGATCAGCTCGGCCGGATGCTCGCAAACAACAGAGGCACGGGATCATATGACCGTTCAAATTCGACTTTCCGATATCGACCGCGCCAGGCGGGAGGATCGTGGCGACGGCGCTTGGAGTATCGCACCAGATCTGGGCCATTTGCGATTGGCAATCGTCAATGTCGTGTTCTTCGGCGCACCGGGCAGCGGAGATCGCAAATGGGTGCTGCTCGATACAGGGTTGCCGACGTCCCGGAGCAGCATCCTTGCGGTCGCGGAAAGCGCTTTGGGACTGACACGCGGCCGGCCGCGATCATCTTGACTCACGGCCATTTCGACCATGTGGGAACGGTTCTGGACCTGCGAATACGTGGGACGTGCCTGTCTTCGCACACCCGCTCGAGCGTTATCTGGACGGAACCATGTTCTATCCGCCACCGGACCCCTGTGGGGGGTTGGACTGATGGCATTGCTTTCGCCGCTCTTTCCATGCGGCCCGATCCGATCTTGGCGACCGCTTGGTGTCCTTGCCTGCCGACGGATGGATCCCCGGGATGCCCGGATGGCAATGGCTGCACACGCCGGGACACGCCTCGGGGCATATCTCGCTCTGGCGGGAGGAAGACCGCTCGCTGATCGTGGGGGACGCTTTCATCACCACGGGTCAGGAGTGGGTCTATGAGGTCGCCGTTCAGGATCTCGAGATGCACGGTCCGCCACGCTATTTCACGCCCGACTGGGATGCGGCGGAAAGATCGGTGAAGCACATGGCCGCACTGAAGCCGCAGATGGTCATCAGCGGACACGGGACGGCGGCTGCGGGCGTGGGCATGCGTCAAGCTCTCGACAGCCTGGCTGATCGGTTCAGGCAGTTGGCCGTGCCGCCGAAAATGAAATTCGTGCGCGAGCCAGCGTCCCAGATAGCTAGGGCAACCGATCCGCCATCGTTCTGAAAATAGGTCAGATTGGGCCGACTCTATCTCTCGACCGGTAGAGTTTCCCGTCGAGTCGGGCGCCCCTGCATCGTTCACCGACAAACTCCGACAAGCGGAACAAACCCGGGAGGCGCCGGTTAGGAGGTTCGATCGACGCAGGGCGGCAGCCAAGCGCCGGAAGGACGCGTCCTCTCCGGCGGCGAGCCGACCGGCAGTTATTCGAGCCCGAACGCGTCGGCATTCGCCACGACTCGCTCATGCCAAACCGCGGAGGAGACCAAATGGCAAATCTGGGAAGACTGGCGATCGCGATGCTTCGCGTTTTGGCATACCGAAGTCGCGACAAAGTCTGTGAATTGATTCCGGGAGCGGGGTATCTTAACCCAAACGATCCGCAACGCAGAATTCTGGCTCAGATAACTAATGGCGTGTCGAGGGCTGACCTTGGTCAGATCCTCGACCGATTCAGGGAGCTGGGCGCAGGATCTAAAGTCGACTCGTGGGTTGGCAACGGCCCAAACCAACCAATCGAGCCAAGGCTCGTCGAAGCGGCGATGGACGAAGGTACACTGATGTCCATGTCGGTGCAGACGGGTCTTTCGCGCGAGGAGCTAATCAGAAGGATTACGCGGGACCTACCCGAGACAGTCAACGAAATGACGCCGAATGGTGAATGGCTGCCTGAATCAACACAAGGCTTGGGATAAGTCGACCTTGCTCGACAATGTGTCCTAGGATGCGTGAATTGGTCGGCAAAACCAGTCCGATCGTGCACTTCCCTCAGGAGATCCGGCACCTCAACCATTGGATACATATCGCTGATCTCGGCATTCAGTTCCTCGGCGGCGGCAGGAACTTCGCCAGCGGTCGGTGTGACGATCAACGTCCCGGCTTCAAGGCGAACACCTTCGAGCTTCCCTGACCGTGCTCTGTGCGCCAGGCGCTTCAGATTGAAGTCGAGCATCTGCCGCGCTTCGGCGAGCCAAGCCGCGCCATCACGCTGGACGCCCAATCCGAGCCGATCCTCTTCCTTCATTGTGGTGAATGCCGACCGCGGCATCAGGGGCTCATCGATCGGCCGGAAGGATCGGCTGCCGTCGACCCAAATGTCTGCAGATCTAAGCCTGTCTCGCAAAGCCGCGAGCGTTGCAATCTCGTAGACACGGCGATCAGGCTTTCCCTGTTCGAAGATGAGCCGTAGATCGGCTTGGCTGAGGTGGGTGACTGGGACGCGATCCGGGAGCGTCCGACGCCTCTCGGCATACAGGCGTTTCAGCAGCGAAATTGCCGCAAGAAGCGGATCGTGTCGCCGCGCCGATTGGAATGTGAGCGTCCGCAGAAAAGCACCGGCATACTTGTGCACGGTTGCATACTGTTCGGCCGCCAGGGCCAAAGGTGCCGCCTCGTTGTCCTCGACCATCGACTCAAGCTCAGGCTTCATCCGCAGCAACCGGTGCCGTCCGACTTCCTGATCGAGTACCTCCAATGCGTTCTGGCCATAGTCATTGGCAGACTGCAGGGCGGTGAAGCGGCCGCGCTGCGCCTGCGCGATGTACATGTTCATGCGAACGTGGTGCTGGCCGGGGACCATTTCGGCCGGACCGCCGGCCCCTCGCCTATCCGGGTATGATCGAGCGCCCCGATGACCGCGTCGCGCGCTCGATCGTGCCGGCCTCGTTCACCGCCGCTTCCCACATCCTGATCGCCCGGTAATGGCCGGTGCAGCCGCTGCCTGCCGTCAACATCGCGCTGCCGGGGAACCGGTCGCTGTATCGCCGCAGGAGCGCGCGGCCAAACGGATCGTCGTCGAGGCACCTGTACAGGCCCTCGATCTGCTCGAACGGGGCAAGATTGAAGAAAATTCTCGTCGAAATAGGTGCAGATAGTCCGCTTCGACGGTTTGCTTCTCCCGATCGCAATCTCGCTGAATTCAATTTGCTACGAACCGGTGGCGCGTGCGGTGACGCGCTCGAGTCCGAGGAGCAGGACCAGCGTTGCCACCACCAGGATCATGGTCAGCGCCGCTCCGGCAAAGATGTCGCCGCGATCTGTGAGCGAGAAAATCGACACCGGCAGCGTCACCCAGCCTGGCGGATAGACCATCACGGTCGCGCCAAGCTCGCCCATGGAGAGCGCGAAGCTCAGCCCGAAGGCGGCGACAAGGTAAGGCGCGAGCAGAGGCAGCGTGACGTGCCAGAGCCGGTAGGCCGGCCGCGCGCCAAGGCTCGAGGCCACCTGTTCGAAGTCGGGCGATAGCCGTGCCAGACCGGCCGAGACATTGCCGAAGGTGAAGGCCGAGATCAGCACGAAATGGGCGATCATGACGATCGCGATCGTGCCGTTGAGCAGCAGCGGCGGATGACTGAAGGCAACCAGCAGGCCCAGCCCGACCGACACCGAAGGCACGGCGCTGGGGATGAAAAACAGCAGGCCGAGCAGCCGTTTCAAGGAGTGCCCCTGGAGGCGAAGCGACAGTGCCGCCCATGTGCCGCTGACCAATGCCAGCGCACCGGCCAGGAAGCCGGTGATCAGACTGGCCTTGACCGAGTTCCAGGCCGACCCTTTGACCACATCGGTGTAATGCTCCGTCGTCAGGCCATTGGGCAGCACGCCGTTCCACTGGTCGGCGAGACTGGACAGGAGGATGATCGCCAGCGGCGCCAGGAACAGCACGCCGAAGATCAGCGCGAAGAGCATCCACAGCACGATGCGACCAGGGCGCGACCAGACCAGCATTGGCTAGACCCCCAACCGGGCGGCGGCGAAACGGTAAAGGCCGAACAGGCCGAGCGACAGCGCGATGTTGACCACGGCGATGATGCAGGCGACTTGGTAGGCCGACTCCTGGATCGCCTTGCCGTAGATCAGCAACGGCAGCGTGATGACGCCCTTGGCGCCGATGAACAGCACGATGCCGAATTCGTTGACGGTCAACAGCAGGCACAGGCTGCCGCCGGCGATGAGCGCCGGAACCGCGGCCGGTAGGATGACCTGGTGCACGATGCGGAACGGCCTGGCGCCGAGCACGCTTGCCGCTTCGATCTGGCCGCGATCGACCAGGGAGAAGGCGGCAAGCAGCGGCCGCAGGATGAAGGGCGTGTAGACCGTGACCTCGGCCAGCACCACGCCCCATGTCGAATAGAGGAAATCGACGGGCGGCAGCGGCAGCGAGAAGGCCTCCATCAGCCCGGTGTTGAGCATGCCGGCGGACCCGTAGAGGAAGGTGAAGGCCAGCGTCACCAGGAAAGTCGGCAGCGCGATGAACGTGTCGATCAGCCGGGCGATGAAGCCGCTGCCGGGAAACGGCACGAAGGCCAGGATCAGCGCCAGCACGAGGCCGACGGCCAGGCATCCGGCTGTCGCCGCGACCGAGATCGTCACCGTGTTGATCAGCGCGTTGAGGAAGAACCGCGAATGCAGGACGCGAATGATCTCGGCGGCATTGGCGACGCCGCTATCGTCAAGGAATGCCTGCCGGGCAATAAGCGCCAGCGGATAGAAGAACAGCAGCGCCAGCAGGGCCGCCGGCGGCACGATCCAGAATTTGCCGGGTTCCCGCCTGCTGGTGGCCGGCGAACCGATGGCGATCGCCTCAGACACCGGCGTCTTCCGGCAGAAGCGAGGTATCGGCGGGAGCGAAGAACAGCGGCACCTGGGCGCCGGGCTCGGGCAAGGCGACCGGCAATCTCGTTGCCGAGACACGAACCGGTGTGCCCTCGACATCCAGCACGAGATGAGTGAGTTCGCCCTGCCAGTGCACTTCCATCAATGTGCCGACGATGCGGTTGGTATGCTCGCTGTCGGCGGTCAGGCTAAGGTGCTGCGGCCTGATGCAGAGCAGGCTCTTGTCGCCAGCCTTCTCGTCGCGGCCGGCACCCCTGAGCACCGCGTCGCCGTGCCTTGCCGTGGCAAGGCCCTTCGACCCGGCGCCCTCGGCGACCGTCACCGGCAGAAGGTTGGCGCGGCCGAGGAACTCGGCGGTGAACCGGTTCGGCGGACGGCGGTAGAGTTCCGTCGTCGGTCCGTGCGAACAGACCCAGCCGTCGCGCATGATGGCGATCTTGTCGGCAAGCGTCAGCGCCTCGGTCTGGTCGTGGGTGACATAGAGGATGGTCAGGCCCGGCAGGCTGCGGTGCAGGCGGGCAATCTCCTCGACCATGTTGCGGCGGATCTGCGCGTCGAGCGCCGACAGCGGCTCGTCGAGCAGCAGCACACGCGGCCGCACGGCCAATGCCCTGGCGATCGCCACGCGCTGTTGCTGGCCACCCGAGAGTTCGCGCGGATAACGCCGGGCAAAAGTCGCCATGCCGACAGTACCGAGCGCATCCTTGACCCGCTCGGCAATCAGCGCCTTGTCGGCGCCTTGGGCCCGCAGGCCAAAGGCGACGTTGTCCTCGACCCGCATATGCGGAAACAGCGCGTAATTCTGCACCACCATGCCGAGGCCACGTTCGTGGGGCGGCAGGTCGGTCACATCGGTGGCGCCGATGCGGATGCGGCCACTTGCCGGCCGCACGAAACCAGCAACGGCCCGCAAGGCGGTGGTCTTGCCCGAGCCGGAGGGGCCGATCAACGCCAGGATTTCACCGGGCGCGATATCCAGGGTCAGCGGGTGCAGGACGACATGCGCGCCGTAGGCGACGCTGACCTTGTCGAAATGGACGTTGGAGCCGGCGCCGCGAATTTTCGCGGCGTCGATGTCCATGACACTGGTACCAGTAAAGGCTGCGGCCGACATGGCATGGTCCTCCCGATTTCTGCCCTCGGGTGTCAGCTTCCGGTCGCCTCGTTCCACTTCCTGACGTAGTCGGGAAGCTTGCTCAGCGCCTCGTCCCAGTTCGGCGACCAGATGGTGACGCCCTTCATCGCCTCTTGTGCCTTGGCAAAGTTGGCATCATCGGGCTTTACGTCCTTTCGGGCCGGCATGCCGAGCGCAACCGAGCTTACAGTCGATTGTGCTTCCTTGGCGAGCAGGAAGTCGATCAGCTTCTTGCCGTTGTCGGCATTAGGCGCGCCGGCGACCAGCCCGATTTCGTAGGGCAAGGCGAAGGTGGAGCGGGTGCCGTCCGGACCAGCGGGCCAGAACACCTTGATGTTCGGATTGTCGGCCATCTGCGACATGTTCATCTGCAGATCGCCATTGGCGACATGCAGTTCGCCCTTGTTGACCAGCGCGGTCAGCTTGCCCGTGGAGGCGGACGGGCCGACATTATTGTCCTGCAGCTTCTTCATGAAGGCGAAGCCGGCGTCCTCGCCGCCAAAGGCATGGATGATCTGCAGCATGACGGCCGTGCCATCGCCGGCCTGGCCGGGGGTCGAATACTGGATCTTGCCCTTGAACTTCGGGTCGAGCAGGTCGTTGTAGGTCTTCGGCGCTTCCGACAGCACGGCGCTGTTGTAGATGAAGTCCATGTAGTTGTTGACCAGCGGCCGGTACTTGTCGGTGCCACCGTCGATCTGGGATGCGGCTTCGGGCTTGTAATCCTGCAGCAGGCCGTCTACGGCGGCGCGCTGGATGAAAGGCGGCAAGGTCACAAGCACGTCGGCCTGCGGGTTCGACTTCTCCTTGGCGACGCGCTCGACGACGCCGCCCGAGCCTGCCTCGATATACTGAACGGTGATGCCGGTGGCCTTTGTGAAGGCGGCGAATTCGGTTTCGTACCAGCTGCCATTGCCATCATGCAGGCCATCGGCGGAATAGATGGTGACGACGCCGTCGGCGAGGGCCGGTCCGACGAGAGCGGCCGAAGCGAGCAACGCGGCGAAGGCCGCGACCATGGTTGCGTTTCGTGATTTCATGACCAGTTCCCCTTTTGATTTAAGGCACATTCTGCGATGCACTAGGACCAATCGGCATCGGTCTCTGCCGGACGTTGAGCCGATTGGATGTCGTCGTTGTGACAACTCTGATGACTGGGGATCGATAAGTAAAATCTATTTATTTTATGACAGACAAACTTCCTCTGATATTTGTCACAGAACTGTCGCACGTCGTGGACGCATTTCGAGCCTTCGAGACTTATGCCAAGCAAGCTCCCGAGCCCTAAAACGCTGGGATAATCAGGAGAATAAAACGCCTGCCGTCTGCGCCCGCAGACGAGGATCGAACGAGCGGACTGTCACCGGACGGCCGTCGAGGATTTCGAAGCAGCGGGCGAGCGTGTCTTCTTCAAGCCGGCGCATCGCTTCGTGCGTGAAGAATGTGAGATGCGGAAAGAGGATCACATTGTCGCGGCCGAACAATGCGCTCATCGGATGGCCCGACTTTGCCAAAGGCTCGACCGAATAGACGTCGAGCCCGACGCCGCCTATGCGTCCGGCAACGATCGCTTCGATCAGTGCCGTCTCGTCGATCAGCGCACCGCGTGAGACGTTGACGATGATGGCGGAAGGCTTGAGGCAAGCGAGTTCGGCTTGGCCGATCAGGCCGCGCGTGTTGTCGTTCAGCACACAATGGATGGAAACGAAGTCGCAGGTCCGCAGCATGGCTTGGAGATCGTCGACCTTTTCGATGCCGCCGGCGTGCATCGTCGCCGGATCGACGCAGGGATCGAAACCAAGAACCCGAGCGTGAAACCCCTGCCCGGCCATGCGCGCCATGCTGCGGCCAATCTTGCCGCAGCCAACCAGCCCCAATGTGGCGCCGGAAATGTCTCGCCCCAGCCAGCGCTGTTCGGGCCAGATCCAGCCGTCGCGCGACATTGCCTGCGTGATCGCCGGCAGCCGCTTGGCCAGCGCGATCATCAGCGCGAAGGCTCCTTCGGCAACGGTTTCCTCGGCATATTCGGGTACGTTGACCACGGGAACGCCGCGCCGCATCGCGGCGGGGATGTCGATGGCATCGATGCCGACGCCATATTTGACGATGCCCTTCAGCTTGGGAGCGGCATCGATCACCCGCGCGGTGATCGGCGTGTAGCACATCAAGAGAAGGTCGGCGTCGGCAACCGCCTCGATGAGCTCGGTTTCTGGAAGACCGTCCGGCAGCGTCACCAGGTCGACGCCCTTCGCCAGCAAGCCGACGTCAATGCCAGGACATTCGAGTTCCCGGTCTGTGCGGACGGCCTTCATGGTCAGGCCGCCAACACCGCGGCTTCGACGATGTCGAGTGCCCGGTCGAGATCGGTCTTCGAAATGACCAAAGGCGGCGAGAGTGTCAGCACATTGCCTTGGCTGACCTTGAAGCTCAGTCCCTGTTCCAGGCAGGCATAGAAGACACGTTCGGCGAGGTCGCGTGTCGGCTGGCGCGAGGCGCGGTCCTCGACGAGTTCGACCCCGACCATCAGTCCCCTGCCTCTGACATCGCCGACATGGGACGAACGCGCCATCAGGTCCTGCATCCGTCCAAGCATATGCCGGCCAAGCTCGGCCGAGCGCTCGACCAGTCCCTCCTCCAGGATGATGTCGATGGTGGTCAGCGCGGCACGCGTCGTCACCGGATTTTTCTCATGGGTGTAGTGACCGATGGCAAAGCCGCCGGTGACGTCGAGGTCGCGACGCGCGATGACGGCGGCGATCGGCAGGATGCCGCCGCCGAGCGATTTGCCGAGGACGACGATGTCGGGCGTCACACCGTCATGTTCGTGGGCGAAGAATTTTCCGGTCTTGCCGAGGCCAGTCGGAATCTCGTCGAAGATCAGGAGCGTGCCGTGCCGGTCGCAGGCCTCGCGCACCCGCTTCCAGAAGCCGGCCGGCGGCGGATTGGGCGTCGCGCGCATCGGCTCGGCAACGACCGCCGCCACATCCTGCTCGCGGCCGAGCACGTAAGCGATCATGTTGGCGCAGGCGAGCCCGGATCCTTCCAGCGAATCGTGGCCGTACGGGCACCGATAGCCGTCCCAGGGCGCGACGTGCTCGGTGCCGGTCATCATGGGTCCGGCGATGTGGGAGCGGAAGGTCGCCTCGCCGCCGACACTCGCCGCCCCGAAGCCGGCGCCGTGAAAGGCATCCCAGAACGATACTGTTTTGAAGCGGCCAGTCGCGGCGCGCGCGATCTTCAGCGCCACCTCAATGGCGTCCGAGCCACCAGTAGTAAACAGCACCTTGCCGAGATCACCGGGCGCAAGTGCTGCCAGCTTTTCGGCCAGTTCGACAGCGGGCTCGCAGGTGAAGCGGCGCGGCGCGAAGCAGAGCTCGTCGAGCTGCTTCTTGATCGCGGCGACCAACCTGGGATGGCCGTAACCAAGGTGATGCACGCTGTTGCCATGGAAATCCATGAAACGGTGACCGGCTGTGTCCTCGATCCAGATGCCTTCGGCCTTGGCGATCGTCGAAAGGCAGGGGCTGGACAGGCTCTGATGCATGAAGGCGGCCGCGTCGCGATCGAGCAGGCCGCGAATGCGGGGATCGTCCTGGCCGGCATCCCAGCGGCCGCGCGCCGCCGTGGTGTTGGAATCGCCTTCTGTATGCACAAGCTCGGATATCGCGGCCATAACCCTCTCCGAAACGCGAATGAGGGAGCGACGGCCGCTCCCCCTGTTTTCTGTTCGTCAGTCGCGCCTGGTCATGACCAGGGCAGCGAAAACGTCTTCACATTGGTATAGCTCTTCATCGCCTCGATGACGCCTTCCTTGTAGCCATTACCTGAATCCTTGATGCCGCCGAAGGGCGACATCTCGATGCGGTAGCCCGGCACTTCCCAGATGTTGACAGTGCCGACCTGCAGGCCGGCGATGTATTTCTGCATGCGGGGAAACGAGTTGGTGCAGACGCCCGACGACAGGCCAAAGGCGGTCGAGTTGGACAGCGCGATCAACGCCTCGTCATCGTCCGGCGCGCGCACGATCGGGATGATCGGCCCGAAGGTCTCTTCCATAACCAGTTCGGAAGTGTGCAGCACGCGATCAACAACGATCGGCGGCAGCAGCGCGCCCTGGCGGCCCGGATTGTAAAGGATTTCAGCCCCCTGCTCCGTAGCCATGTTGACGCGGGCTTCGAACAATGCCGCCGCCTTCTCGTGCACGACGGTGCCAAGGTCGGTCGAGCGGTCCATCGGGTCGCCGAAGCGGATTTTCTTCGCCCGCTCCAGCACCAACGGCACGAAGCGATCGGCGACACTCTCCTGGACCAGGATGCGCTTGACCGCCGTGCAGCGCTGGCCGGAGTTTTTGGTAGCACCCGCCACGGCGAGATCGGCGGCCCTGGCCAGATCCTCGTCGGAGAGATCGTTGAGGATGATCAGCGGATCGTTGCCGCCGAGTTCCAGTACCTGACGCTTGTAGCCGGCGGTGCGCGCGATCATCTTGCCAACCGGCACGCCGCCGGTGAAGGTGATGAGATCGATGTTGTCGTTTGTGATCATCTCGTTGCCGATATCGGCCGGCCAGCCGGTCACAACAGACAGCATTTCCGGCGGCAGGCCGGCTTCGTAAAGGATGTCGGCCAACAGCAATGCCGTCATCGGCGTCAGTTCGGTCGGCTTCACCACAACGCAATTGTTGGTGGCGATGGCAGGGGCCACCTTGTGCGAGACCATGTTGAGGGGATGGTTGAACGGCGTGATCGCCGAAATCGCCTTCAAGGGCTCGCGCGTGGTGAAGATCTTGCGCGCCTTGCCATGCGGAGTGAGGTCGCAGGAGAATATCTGGCCATCATCCTGGATGCACATCTGCGCCGAAAGCGTGAACACGTCATAGGCGCGGCCGACTTCGTAGAGCGAGTCGGTCTTGGAGATGCCGAGCTCGAGCGTAATCAGATCGGATATTTCTTCCCGGCGCGACGCCAGCGCTTCCGCTGTGCGGAACAGGATCTGCTGGCGCTCGTAGCGCGTCAGCTTCGACTTGTAGCCGGCGGCGATCTCGAACGCCTGGCGGGCATGCTCGGCACGGCCGGCCGGAACTGTGCCGATGACGGTGTCGTTCCAGGGGTAACGAACCTCGACCACGCTGTCGGCATCGACTTTCTTGCCGGCAATGCGCATCGGCTCGTGGCGAACTTTGATGGCAGGGTCAAGCTTGGTCATGTCGGTGTTTCCGGGCGCTCAGAGGGCCGTGTTGATTTTTCGGAGGCAGCGGCATCGCGCCTCGGCAATGGCTTCACCCACTCCGTCGCTTTGCGGCGCCACCTCCCCCCTCCGGAGGGAGAGGAAGGGAGCCAAGGCTGTCGAACTCGAAGCTCGATGGAGTGGGGGTCGACATCTGGCCCAGCCTAAGCCACCGCCGCCGCCATGGTCGCGTAGTAGAAAGCGTCGAAGTTGCGCAGCGTGGGTTCGTTCGGCAGGTCCGGCAGCACGCGGTTGACTATGAACGGCACTTCCTGCTCGGTCAGTCCGCCATGCGAGCGCAGCGGCTCGTTCAGCGCCGCGAGATCATGGCGGTGTTCGCTGGTGCCGATCGTCTTGTTCTTGGTCGAAATCAGCACGATGTCGCCGATGCGGTCGGCCGGCAGCTCGAAACGCTCGCAGGCATCAGGGCTGTCGACGACTAGCATGATGCCGTCGATCTTGGCCAACCGTGCCATGATGTCGGCCTGGTCGGCGCCATCAGGCAGATAGGCGGTGGCAAAGGAGCCGAGCGCGCCATGGTGCACGACATAGGGGTCGGTGATCGGCAGTATGACGCGCGCGGCGTCCTTGCCCAGCCATTCGTCGAGCAAGTCCTGGACATAAACAACGTCGGGCGAACCGTCCGCCTTGTGCTTGGGTTTCATGCCATGGTCGGCGGTGACGACGATCGCGGCGCCCAGCGCATCGAGCTCGGTCAGGTACTTGTCGAACATCTCGTAGAAGGCGTTGGCCTGGGGCACACCCGGTGCGTATTTGTGCTGCACATAATCGGTCGTCGTCAGGTACATGACGTCGGGGCGGAATTCCTTGAGCAGCTGGACGCCGGCGGCGAAGACGAATTCCGACAATTCGGCCGAATAGACCTCCGGCACCGGCAGGCCGAAATGCTTCGAGGCATTGTCGATGCCGTGCTCGGCCA
The DNA here is from genome assembly GCF_020164715.1 of Mesorhizobium sp. ESP7-2. Taxonomy (NCBI): domain Bacteria; kingdom Pseudomonadati; phylum Pseudomonadota; class Alphaproteobacteria; order Hyphomicrobiales; family Phyllobacteriaceae; genus Mesorhizobium; species Mesorhizobium sp. ESP7-2. Next base: position 20,717 of record NZ_JAIUGQ010000048.1, on the reverse strand, counting down.
CGGTGGTGGTGTCCGACTTTTCGGCCGAGAAGCATAGCGCGCGGCCCTCGCCGAAGGCGAGGCCCTTGCCGAGCAGCGCACGCAGCTTGTCCTTGGCGGTGACCACGGCGACCTTGGCGCCGGCATCGTAGAAGGCCTGAAAAATGGTCGGCGCGCGCAGGAAGCGCGGGTCGTTCATCATCACTTCCTTGCCGGTCTCGCGCTCGTAGAGATAGTTGCCGCAGATGCCGTGCACCGATGGCGGGCGACCGGTGGCGATCGACAGGTTGTTGGGATTGGTGAAGCTCGGAATGACCGAGTGAGCAAAGCGCACCGTGCCCTTCTCCTTGATCCTGACCAGGGCCGGCATCAACCCGGCTTTGATCGCCTCGTTGAGATAGGCCGGCTCGCAGCCATCAAGGCAGATGGCGATGGCCGGCACGCGCGGCCAGGCGTAGGTGCGGCCGTTGACCGCGACGTTGATCGGAGACATCTGGTTCATCTGGTATCCTCGAAATCGGCCGCTTCAGGCGGCGAGTTTGGCACGCTCGGCGATTGCCGCGGCGGGTGGAGCGGCGGTGTCGACGCCCATTTCATCAAGCGATTGCGCTGCCGCCTCGACGACGCGGCGCATGACATGCTCGTCCATCTGGCCGATGCAGCCGACGCGGAAGGAATCCACGACCGTCAGCTTGCCGGGATAGATGATGAAGCCCTTGTCCTTCATCAACTCATAGAAGCGATCGAAGGCGAAGTTAGTGTGAGCGGGGTTGAAGAAGGTGACGATGATCGGCGACAGCCAGCGGTCCCGAAGCAGCGTCTCGAAGCCGAGTTCGCGCATGCCCGCCACCATGACGTCGCGGTTCCTGACATAACGGGCACCGCGGCCGGCGACGCCGCCTTCGGCCTCGTGCTGGCGCAAGGCTTCAAGGAAGGCGGCGACGACATGCGTCGGCGGCGTGTAGCGCCACTGGCCGGTCTTGTTCATGTGCGCCCATTGCGCGTGGACGTCGAGCGACAGCGAGTGGCTGCGCCCCTTGGCGGCTTCCAACTCGCTCTTGCGGGCGATGATGAAGCCGAAGCCTGGCACGCCCTCGATGCATTTATTGGCGGACGAGACCATTGCCTCGTAGCGGATCTCGTTGACGTCGAGCGCGACGGCGCCGAACGCGCTCATGGAATCGACGAGCAGCTTGCGACCCTTGGCATGGACGGCCTCGGCGATCTCTGCGACCGGGTTCAAAATGCCGGAGCTGGTCTCGCAATGAATGGCGATGACATGCGTGATCGCAGGATCGGCCTCGAGGGCGGCCGCCACCTCGTCACCGCGCGGCGGCAAGTAGTCGCCCTTGTCGATCAGCGTATAGTCGCGGCCAAGATACTGCATGGTCTGTGCGGCACGCAGCCCGTAGGCGCCGTTGGCTAGCACCAGTACCTTGCCATCCCTGGGCACGAACGAGCCCAGCATCGCCTCGACGCAGAACGAGCCGCTGCCTTGCATCGGCACGCAGTCGAACTCGCCTTTCCCGTCGCCGGTCAGCGCCAGCAGGCGGCGGCGCATGTCTGATGTCATGGCGCGGAAGTCGCCGTCCCACGATCCCCAATCGCGCAGCATCGCCTGCTTGACCGAATAGGCCGTGGTGAGCGGCCCGGGGGTCAAAAGATAAGGCTCTCCCAGGGCCGGCCTGGCCAGCGGCTCCGCGGCAAATTTCGTCTCGGCGAGCATGATGTCCTCCGACAGGTCTTTTGATGTGGCGCCATTGTTGGCCCAGACGACATATTTGTAAAATCGCTATTTTGTATCGATGTATCGATTGGAACGATAGACGCTGAGCGTATGGGCTTAGGCTGCATGCTGCTCATGACGCGGTTGTGAACATAGGAAGTTCATCCCAGGCATCAGGGGAATCGTTTATTCCGGCCTTTTGACTACCAAGGCTTATGATAAAGTGCAGGCGACTTCGCGACCCGAAAGGCACACAGGATGCGCTACGTTCAGCTGCGAGCTTTTCATCAGGTGGCGATCTCCGGTGGGTTTTCGCGGGCGGCCGAAGCGCTGTTCCTGACCCAGCCGGCGATATCGGACCAGGTGCGCAAGCTCGAGGAAGAGTATGACGTCCTGCTTTTCAACCGGAACAAGAAGCAGGTTACGCTGACCCATTCCGGCCAGAAACTGCTCGAAATAACCCACCGCATGTTCGATACCGAGCAGCAGGCGCTCGAGCTCCTGACCGAGTCACGCGCCCTGCGTTCCGGTACGCTGCGCATCGTGGCCGATGCAGCGCACCATCTGCTTCACATCCTCGGCAGCTTCCGGGCCCGCTATCCTGGCGTGCAGGTTTCGGTGCGCGCCGGCAACACCGAGACTGTGATCAGCAGCCTCTACAGCTACGATGCCGACATTGGCGTGCTGGGCGAAGTGCCTGCGGGGCGCGATTTCGAGGTGCTGAAACTGAACTCGACGCCGATCATCGCCTTCACCTCGATCGACCATCCGCTGTCGGGGAAGAAATCGCTGACGCTCAAACAGCTGGCGCAGGAATCACTGGTCATGCGCGAGCGTGGCTCGAAGACGCGCCAGAAGCTGGAAGACCTCGCCGCTGCGTCGAAGATCGAGCTCAGGCCGGTCATCGAGGCCGAGGGCCGCGAGGCCGTGCGCGAGATCGTCGCCTCCGGCGCCGGCATCGGCTTTGTCTCGGCGGCCGAATTCGGCCAGGATTCGCGGCTCGTCCCGATCACCATCGATGCGCCCGAGACCTTGATGGACGAGGCGCTGATCTGCCTGCGCGAGCGCAGCGGCGGCAAGCTCGTGCGCGCCTTTCTCGACATGGCGCGCTCGATGTCGGCGGATTAGTTGAGCATGATCTCGTCCGAAAACCGGTTCCCATTTTTCGGGATCACTTTAGGCCGCGACCTTGATCTCCACCGCATCGGCTTTCGCCCGCTCCGACTTCGGATCGTAGGGGCTGCGCAGATGCGCCGTGGCGGTGTGGCGCACGCCGGCCAGATCGATCTCAAAATGACCGCTGCTCAGGAACGAGGCGTCGACGCCCGCTTCGTGCTCGATCAGCCCGAGCGCCACCGAACGGCCGAGCGTATGGCCATAAGCGGCCGAGCGGACCTCGCCGACCGGTTTGCCGTCGCGCAGGATCAATTCGCCGCCCCACAGCATCGGCTCGGCATCGTCTGTTGTGAACAGCACGATGCGCCTGGTCGGTGCCGAGGACTTCGCGGCGGCGAGCGCATCACGCCCGATGAAACCGCCCGGCTTGTCCATCGCGACGGCAAAGCCAAGCCCCGCCTGCCAGGGGTTGATGTCAGGCGTCAGTTCGCGACCCCAGGCGCGAAAACCCTTTTCGATGCGCAAGGCGTCGAGCGCGTAATAGCCGGCGTCAGCCAAGCCGAATTCACGGCCGGCCTCATGCAGCGCCTCGTAGACGCCGACGGCGAATTCGGTCGGCACGATCAGTTCCCAGCCGAGCTCACCGACATAGGTCATGCGGTTGGCATAGGCGGTGGCGTAGCCGATATCGATTTCGCGAATGGTGGCGAAGGGGAAGCCGGTGTTGGAAAGATCCGCCGATGAAAGTTTGCCCAAGAGGTCGCGCGAACGCGGCCCCATCAAGGCGAGCACGGCATAGGCGGAGGTGACGTCGGTCAGGACGGCATGCGCGCCCGCCGGGATGTTCTTGACGATCCAGTCGGCGTCGTGGACTGCCTGCGCGGAACCGGTGACGATGAGGAACTTTTCCGCGCCAAGCCGCATCACGGTGAGATCGCTTTCGTAACCGCCGCGCACGTTGAGCACGCCCGTGTAGACCGACGTGCCGACCGGCACATCGATGTCGCCGGCGCATATGCGGTTCAGCACGGCGCAGGCGTCGCGGCCCTGGACAAGAAGCTTGGCGAAGGAGGTCTGGTCGAAGACAGCGACGGCTTCACGCGTCGCCTTCATCTCGCGCCGCACCGCCTCGTGCCAATTCTGGCGGCCGAAGGCATAGTCGTTCGCGGCCTTCTCTCCTGGTGCCGCGAACCAATTGGCGCGCTCCCACCCCATCTTGGAGCCGAAGCAGGCACCCTTAGCGGCAAGCCGGTCGTAAAGCGGAGAGCGGCGGAAGGGCCGCGCGGTGTCCAATTCGCGGTTCGGCCATGGCATGGCGTAGTGCAGGCCGAGCGTCTCTTCGACGCGGTCATGCAGCCAGCGTGGATTGTTGTTGAACGAGGCAAAGCGCCTGATGTCGACCGGCCATAAATCCATGGTCGGCGCGCCGTTGACGATCCACTCGGCCAGCGCCTTGCCGGCGCCCCCGGCACTGGCAATGCCCATCGAATTGAACCCGGCGCCGACATAGAAATTCTTCAACTCCGGCGCCTCGCCGAGGAGGAAATTATTGTCGGGCGTGAAGCTCTCGGGACCGTTATAGAATTTCTTGACTTCGGCCTGCGCCAGTTGCGGCACGCGCACCAGCGCGTTTTCCATTAAGATCTCGAACTGGTCCCAATCGTCGGGCAGCAGCGCGAATTCGAAATTCTCCGGAATGCCCTTCATGCCCCACGGCTTGGCATGCGGCTCAAAGCCGCCCATGACCAGGCCGCCAACCTCTTCCTTGAAGTAGATGAAGCCATCGGGGTCGCGCATGACGGGCAGATCCGGATGCACGCCTTCGATCCGGCCGGTGACGATGTACATGTGCTCGGCCGAATGCAGCGGCACCGAGACGCCGCACATCAGCCCGACCTTGCGCGCCCATTGGCCGGCGCAATTGACGACGATCTCGGCGGCGACGTCGCCATGGTCGGTCTCGACACCGCAGGCGACGGCGTTCCTGACACTGATGCCGGTGACCTTGACCCGCTCGAATATCTTGGCGCCACCATGGCGCGCGCCTTTGGCAAGCGATTGCGTGAGATCGGTCGGATTGGCCTTGCCGTCTCCGGGCAGCCAGACGGCGCCGACGAGGTCGTCGACAGCCATGACCGGCCACAGCTCGGCGGCTTCGCGGGGCGAAATGACATCGATCTCGACCCCTTGGGCACGCGCCGACGCGGCCGTGCGCTTTAACACCGTCATGCGGTCGGCGGTGCGCGCCACCGACAACGAGCCGCAATTCTTCCAGCCCGTGGCAAGACCGGTCTCGGCCTCCAGTTCGCTGTAGAGCTGCGTGGAATATCGGATCAGGCTGGTCATGTTGGAATGGCTGCGCAGCTGGCCGACAAGACCAGCCGCGTGCCAGGTGGTGCCGCCGCTGAGCTGCCCCTGCTCGAGCAGCACCACATCGCTCCAGCCCAGTTTGGTCAGATGATAGGCGACCGAACAACCGATGATGCCGCCGCCGACGATGACGATTCGAGCCTGAATCGGGAATTCCTGCGCCACGATGAAACGATCTCCCAAAGGTGATGGGGGTCAACATAACGAAAGTGGCACAGATATCAACACAAAATGCAACAAATAATCACATTAAGTGCCGACTATGAGCTTTGGCCCTTTGCGCTCCAGCGCCTCGATGGTGGAGGAGGGCGGCGGTACATCAACGATGACGCCTGCCGCCAGTTCGAAGCGTGGAATGCGCAGCGGCGTCAGACGCCCGAATTTCGAATTGTCGAGCACGAAATAAGCCTTACTGGCCGTGGCCACCATGCGCGAGCGCTGCTCGGCGCCGTTGCGCGTGAAGTCGGTGACCTCGCCGTCAGGCGACAGCCCGCCGCCACCAAGAAATGCTACGTCAACACGAAAGCGGCTGATCGCCTCCAGCGCATCGATACCGATGGCCGCTTCTTCGGCCGGGTCGATCTCACCGCCCAGCATATGAACGCGCACATTGGGCTGGCGACACATATGCAGCGCGATCGACAAGCTGGTCGTGCAGATCGTCAGGCTTTGCCGGCGGTGCAGCGCGTGCGCAACGGCGAGTGTGGTGGTGCCTGAATCGAGGAAGACCACCATGCCATCCTCGACAAGGCCGGCCGCGGTCCGACCAATCACGGCCTTGCCGGCCGCATTCTCCTGGCTGCGTTCGTTGAGCGCCGGTTCGGTCGCCTCGAACAGCGTGGCCCCGCCATGGACGATGTCGAGCTGACCTCGATCGGCCAGATGTTTCAGGTCGCGGCGGATCGTCTCCCGCGACACGTGGAAGAAATTGGCAAGATCGGTGATCCCGACCGAGCCGACTGCAGCGAGACGTCTCAGGATTTCATCGTGGCGGCGCGGCGCAAGTGCGCGCCCCGCTGCAGATTGCGATACCGACATGGCGCCACTTTGACGGAGGGACGGCCATGTTGCAAGATGTGGCGTTGCGCGCGAGTTACCTTCGGGGCGGATGCTGCCGAATGTTCCATCACAATGCCATACACGTCCGCGCACTGCTGGATCGGCTCCCTAAGCAATAGCCTGGTCGTGTTTCGGCCGCAACGATGGTATTCGGTAACAAGCAGGCGATCGTTATCGGACCGACGTCACCAGGGCTTCGATGACACCGTGATGGCGAGGCTTCCGACTGAACGTCAGAATTCCACACTGCCTTTTTATGCGACTTTCGAGGTACAAAGGGCGAACCTGGAGTGGCGGCTTTTGTGTTTCGTCGTCAACAGCTCCGGGCCAGTCGGCGACGGTCGGCCATTGTATATGGTTGGAAGGGGGGTCGTTTACTGCCCGGCAGCAGCGATCCGGAAACGGCGTCTTCACTGAGCAGCGAAAAGATCACATCACCGGCGCCCTTGGCGCAATTTTGGCGCGATGGCGATGAGTCTTTCCGCACCCAGCCTCGCTGTCATTCGTCATTGAGGGACGGTCAATTCTTCCCCGATCGCAGTCGGCGCGGAAGGCACTGACGCCTACAGCATGCTCGCCGCCGTCGGTCATGACTGCGTCGGCGCGCTGCAGTTTCTGCCCGATGGCATCGATCCCGGCAATACCGGCAGCAGCGATGGCAAGCCGGTCAGCAACAGAGAGATCGCCGAGATGATCAAGAACCTCGCTGCCGCTCCTCTCGGTCTTGGCGAGGACGAGGATTTCCGCATCTCGATCGCAGGTGCCCAGGAAAAGACGGCGCTCTTGCACACTGACGGACGCTGGTTCAAGCCGATAGGCACGGCCGCGACCACCCACATCCTGAAACCGCAGATCGGCCGGTTGCCCAACGGCATCGACCTATCCAATAGCGTTGAGAACGAGTATCTGTGCCTCAAGCTGCTCGAGGCGTTCGGCGTTCCTGCGGCCCGGGCAGAGATCGCTGATTTCGGGGAGCGCCGCACGCTGATCGTCGAGCGCTTCGACAGGCTGTGGGCCCGTGACGGCCGCCTCCTGCGCCTGCCGCAGGAGGATATCTGCCAAGCGCTATCAGTGCCGCCCACGCGCAAATATCAGTCCGAGGGCGGTCCTGGCATCGCTCAGATTGTCGAGCTTCTGAAGGGCAGTGACACGCCTGAAGACGACATCGCCGTCTTCTTGCGCGCTTGCATAATATTCTGGCTGATTGGCGCAACCGACGGCCATGCCAAGAACTTCAGTATCTTTCTCAGCCCTGGCGGACGGTTTCGCATGACGCCCCTCTACGACGTACTGACAGCGCAGCCCAGCCTTGATGCCGGACAGATTCCCCGCAAGAAATTCAAGCTGGCAATGTCAGTCGGCAAGAGCCGGCACTATTCGGTGCATGAGATTATGCCCCGCCACTTCATGCAGACCGCTGACGTTGCGGGCGTGGGGACGCCCGTCATGCGCAGGATTTTCGAAGACATTGCCGCAAACGCGGAGAAGCAGACCGAGGCCGTGATCTCCAAATTGCGGCGCGGCTTTCCCGAACAGCTTGTCGGGTCAGTCAGGTCGGCAATAGGCAAGCGAGCGCTTTTGCTTGCTGACGCAAGTTGATCAAGTCGGCAAAGAAGAAATGCAAAGCGACCGAACGCCTCAATCCACGTAGATACAATCATCGTTGATGGCGTGACGATGACCAAAGGCGTCACGGCTGCGAGCTTTGCTCATCGTTGTGCTGATCATCATCATCGGCATCGTCGCCGACGTTGCCCTTCGCGGTGCCGGCCGCCATGATGATGACGAAGACACCCATCGCCCTTCATTGCATGCCATTATCGTCGATCGGATTGACGTCCTCCGAAATCTCCTGGCGCAGTTTCGGGCCCTTCGCCAGGCGCCTGCCCAAGGCCGTGACGAAGGCTTCGTAGCGTTCGGCCACCTTGGCGCGGGCCGCCTGGGCGGCGGGTTCCGGCAAGGCTGGCGTGGTCGCGAGCCAGAAGCGGACGAACACGGCGAGTGTCTCGACCGCGATGCCGATATCGCGCTCCTGCCGGGCGACCCGCCTGTCGACCTGGTCGAGGCGCTTGACGATCGCCGCCTCGCGACGCTCATCGGCATCCGGCGACAGGAATGACGCGATGGCGGCCTCCGCAATCATGGACTGGGACTGTTCACGCCGCGCCGCGTAGTCCGCAAGCATCCCCATGACCGCCTGATCGAGATAGACAGAGATCTGCACTTTCTTCTTTCGACTGGTCATGGCGCCTACAAATCCATGCCGTCATCGGGATCGAGCGAAACCTGCCGCGCCACGCCCTGCATGAGGCGAGCCAGGCGTCGATTGCGGACAGCTTCGTCTTCGTCGCTGTCGTCGGGCGGCTCGACCTCGAACTCATTGTCGATCGGAGCCATTTTTTCTACTGGACGCGAACGATTGAGTTCGGGTTGCAGTCGCCGCTCGGACTCCGTTGGATCTCCGTCGTCCTGCGGGGGCGTTCCTGCACTTTCGGCAACCTCTGTGCTGGTTGGGGCCGGCAATCGGGTCCAGTCGTCAAGATCGCCCTTTTCGGATCGGGCCAGTTCGGGTGGCGGCAAGACGCGGTCCCGAAAACGGGGATCTTCGTAGTAACGTGCCTTCTTCGCCCGGATCGGCGGAGTGCCCGCCACCATCACGATCTCGTCGGTCGGGGCAAGCTGCATGATCTCTCCAGGGGTCAGCAACTGGCGGGCCGTCTCCTGCCGCGACACCATGAGATGTCCGAGCCAGGGCGACAGCCGATGGCCGGCATAGTTCTTCATCGCCCGCATTTCGGTTGCCGTACCGAGCGCGTCGGACACACGCTTGGCTGTCCGTTCATCGTTGGTGGCAAAGCTCACACGAACATGGCAGTTGTCGAGGATCGAGTTGTTCGGGCCGTAGGCCTTCTCGATCTGGTTCAGCGACTGCGCGATGAGGAAGCTCTTCAGCCCGTAGCCTGCCATGAAGGCCAAGGCCGACTCGAAGAAGTCGAGGCGGCCAAGTGCCGGAAACTCGTCCAGCATGAGCAGCAACCGGTGACGGCTGGTCTTCGTATGCAGGTCCTCGGTCAGGCGACGCCCGATCTGGTTGAGGATAAGACGAATGAGCGGCTTGGTCCGATTGATGTCCGAGGGAGGCACGACAAGATAGAGCGTTGCCGGTTGTTTGCCGCCCACGATGTCGCTGATCCGCCAGTCGCAGCGCCGGGTCACCTCTGCCACGACAGGGTCACGGTAGAGACCGAGGAAGGACATCGCGGTGGAAAGCACGCCGGAGCGTTCGTTGTCGGATTTGTTGAGTAGTTCGCGCGCCGCACTCGCAATGACCGGATGTGGACCCGCCTCGCCGAGAGGCGTCTTCATCATTGCCGCCAGCGTAGTCTCAATCGGGCGTTTCGGATCAGAGAGGAAGGCGGCGACACCGGCCAGGGTCTTGTCCTTCTCGGCGTAAAGAACGTGAAGGATCGCGCCGACCAAAAGCGCGTGGCTGGTCTTTTCCCAGTGGTTGCGCTTCTCAAGGCTGCCTTCCGGATCAACCAGAATGTCGGCAATGTTCTGGACGTCGCGAACCTCCCATTCGCCGCGGCGAACTTCCAGGAGAGGATTGTAGGCCGACGATCTCGAATTGGTCGGATCGAAAAGCAGCACACGACCGTGCACGGCGCGGAAGCCGGCGGTGAGTTGCCAGTTCTCACCCTTGATGTCGTGGACGATCGCCGACCCCGGCCAGGTTAGCAGCGAAGGCACCACTAGGCCGACACCCTTCCCCGACCGGGTCGGAGCGAAGCACAGCACATGCTCGGGCCCATCGTGGCGGAGGTAGTGGCGGTCATAGCGCCCGAGCACCACCCCGTCGGCGCCGAGCAGCCCTGCAGTCTCCACCTCCTTCCTGTCCGCCCACCGCGCCGAACCATAGGTCTGGACATTCTTGGCTTCGCGTGCGCGCCACACCGACATGGCGATCGCGACAATGATCGAAAGGAAGCCGCCGGACACGGCAATCAACCCGCCTTCCACGAAGATGTCAGCGGCGTAGGCATCGTAGAAATACCACCACCAGAACAGAGCGGGTGGATAGTACACGGGCCAACCGGCGAGCTCGAACCAGGGCGGACCGAGTTGGGCCTGGAAGCCCAGCCTCCATGCCGTCCATTGCGTCGCCGTCCAGATCGTCAACAGCACTATCAAGCAGACAGTGAGTATCTGGCCCCAAAGGATTTTCGTGGCGGACATGGCAGGGTCCTTTCTTGGATGCGTTAGAGGCCGAGTCCCCTTTTGCGACCAAAGTTCCAGTCGATGCCGCCGTCATCGCGAGCGACACCGGAGACATGCTGGCCGAGATGCTTTTCGAGCGAGGGCGTCCACGGCACGAGCTGGAAGCCGAGGCCGTCGTCGAGCATGGCGAAGCGGCCCGAGGCCAGGACGATCCGCTGGCGATAGGCGCCCGCTACATAGTCACCGCCGGCGGCGCGATTGAAGGGCTGGCCGGTCTCGGCTGCAAGTTTCTCACCAACCCGTTCGAGTTCCCTGCGGCGCAGCGTCTCGATCAGGTCGCGGCTGAAAACGACGCGCCCGCCGAGACGTTTCGCAAAGCCTTCGCCGGCCAGGTAATCGGCCCGCTGTTCCATGGCTTGATGAACCTCGGCGCCGAAGCCGGCTGCGCTCAAGGCGGCAGGCTCGCGCGCGATGGCCTGGCGATCGAGCCAGGTTGCTCCTGTTGCCGTGATTTGTTCTTGCACACCAAGATCGGAGCGGACGGCGAGCGCGACCCGCCGCTGGCCTCTCGCATCCTCGAACGTGCGCAGTTCGACGATCGACCCCGGCGGCCCGTCGCCGGTTGCCTCCAGATCGCCAAGTCTGATGTGGTGCGTGCGTCCGTCAACGCTGTCGACCACGGCATAAGCAGTGCCGCTCAACTCGTCGTCGAGACCGCGATCGAGCAGCCTACCGACAATGGGTGTATCGAGGCTTTCGGCGGCCAAAACATAATTGCCCGAACCACGCTCGATCCCGCGCTCGGTCAACGCGCGATGCATTCGCTTTATGATGTCGCCGCGCTCGCCGAGCTCACGCAAAGTCGTCTCGGCCCGTTCGTCAATCACCCATTGGCCTGGCGCGAGCTGATCGGCAAGTCCAAGGGCTTGGAGCTTGCGCAGGCGGCCGATCTTCTGCACGTGATACTCGTCGGGTGGCCTATGAGCATATGGGGCAAGATCGATGAAGCCGGTGTGGGAAAGGTCGCGGAGCAGCTGCCGGTCAAGCTGGGTCCAGCGTTCGGCTTCGATCTGCCGCTGCAAATTGCGGCGGATGTCGAGATCGGAACGCGGCCCAAGTTCCTGCGTAACGAGATCGGCAGCGCGCGCGCGCATGCCTTCCTTGATATAGTCGCGTGAGATTACCAGATCCCGCCCGTCATCGGCGCGGCCACGCAAGATGACATGGATATGGGGATTGTCGGTGTTCCAGTGGTCTGCCGCGACCCAATCGAGCTTCGAGCCGAGATCCTTCTCCATCTGCCTCATCAGGTCGCGGCTGAAGGATTTGAGATCAGCCATTTCCGTGGCGTCCTCCGGCGAGACGATGAAGCGGAAATGGTGGCGATCGCCATCGCAGCGCTCGGCAAATTCCTTGACGTTCGCGTCATCGGTCTCGGGGCCGAACATGCGGGGCTGTTCCCTCTCACGGGTCACGCCCTCGCGCCGCAGCGTAGCTGAGATGCGCGGTCAGCGGCACGGAGCGTGCGGAGTGACGAACCACCCGGGTCTTGATGACTGTCACGCGCGAGCGGCCGGTCAACAAACGGTTGGCCTGGACGTTGGCGATCCGGCCTCGGCCGAAGCGAGATCGATTGCCAGGACTGATTTGACCGCTGCGGGAGATGCTTCCACCGGCCTTCTTCGCCGCAGCCAGTGCCTGTGCGATGAACGGTCTCGCAGCTTGACCGCGGTTGGAACGAATGCGTCCGGGTCGAATGCGAAGCTCGCGCTCATCGGCCATGCCGCTATCCTGCAACGTGGAAAAGAGGATGAGGATACAAAGTGTTGGGCGTTCGATGCACATTGCGCCGAACGGTCGCAATGTGCGCATGGCACTTGAAAATCCCCCAAAAACAACCGACCGGCCGGTGCACAATGTGCGGGCTTTTATCTTGCCATCCCTCGGTCGTGTTGCCTGCATCTTCCCTCCCCGCGCGCCATGGCACTCTGGAGCACAAAATGGTGCGAAGCGCGTTGAGGAAGCTCACTGCGCGGACCTTTCGCTCGCTTGCGGCGCGAACAGACCGGTCGATCGCGGCGTAGCGTCAGCCAATCCTTCTGTAGGCACAGCCTTCGAAGGATCATTGCGGGAACGCTCCAGCTGCATCGAACCATCGTCCGGCTTGCTGACAGGCTGCACGGCGAAGAGCGGAGCGTCCTTCCAGCCGTGCTGCGCTGTGGCTGCCGGACTGAGAGCTTTCGGTGCACCGTCGTTGAGTATGGCGGATGCAACGACGGCAACGTAAGCACGCGTCTCGCGAGGCAGCCACCTGCCCCGCAGCGACGCCTCGTAGCGGCCTGGGCCGGCATTATACGCAGCAATCCAGCCGGGCGATCCATAGCGATCAACCAACTCGCGGATATAGGCCGAGCCCGCGATGATGTTGTCGTGCGGATCGTAGTGATCGCGGCCAAGGCGATACCGTGCGCGCAGGTCGGACCAGGTGTTGGGCACAATCTGCATCAGACCCATGGCACCCTTGCGCGATGTGGCGCGTTGATCGCCGGCGCTCTCGGCGCCAAGCACGGCACGGATCCAGGCCGCTGGAAGGCGGAAGCGGCGCGCCGCTTCCGCTATGTGGGTCTCGTAGGGACCGCGCGCCGTCGACGTGGCGACTGGCGGGCTGTGCGCCGGTGCAATTGCGGGAACGACGCAGTTGAAGCAGAGCCCGGCAAGAACTAACAGAGCTGAACGTCGGATAGCGCGAGTCAACACAGGCGTTCGCAATTGGCTCGTCGGCCGACGGCGCGCCAACATCGCCTAGTCCTTCTCGACGCGGTCACGCAGACGCGACCACTGCAAAGACCAAGATTTTTTGTCAGCGCCGTTTTGGAACAGATAGGCGCGGATGGGCTGCGCGAAAGTCGGGTCGTCTATCTGCAGCGATATGAACTCTCCCGCCTTTTCGCTGGAGTGTTTCCAACCGGCGCCGATTGCGATGCCGTCTTCGCCACCGGCGTGCACACGATAGTCGGGCGCATTGTCTGTCTCGTTCGCTTCGGCCGCGACGATCGCAATCTCGAGGTTCAGGCTGAGCGTGCGGATTCGTCCCGAATACCCGGTCTGATGGCTGATGAACTCGCCGATCTGTGGCATTTCTTGTCTCCTGTCTTTGTTGTCGCGGCGACGATCAGACGGCACCGAGGGCACCGCCAGTGGCGCGCTCACCGCGCTGGCGCACGCCATTGGAAGCGGCCGTCGTTCTGCTCGTCCGTCCACAGCGGAACCGCGCGGCCGATGATGTGATCGGTGGGAAGGAGGCCGAAATAGCGTCCGTCGAAGCTGTCGCGGACATGGCTGTTCATCAGGAAAACGGCGCCGACGGGAATGCGCCGGCAGCCATGCCAATCCGGCAGATCGCGACCGGCGCGATCGCGTTTGAGCGCCATACCGACGTCGGTGCCATCGACTGAAATGACCAGCTCTTTCCGGCACACGGTTTGGCCTGAAACCGCAAGGATGTGCTTGATGAGCGGCACGCCCTTCGGCAAATAGCCACGGTCGGCAAGCAATGTTGCGAGCGGTTCGGGCGGCTCAACGGCAACGAGATCGTTCGCCGAAAGCGGCACCCCGCCTTCGATCATGTACAGGCCGATTGGCGTGCTGGCTGAAGCGTTCCAGATGAGCCTTGGCGACACCGCGGTGAACGCGGGACAGAGCATGGCCGTCGTCGCCAGCACCGTCGCGAGGAAGATTGCGGGCCGCGTCATGGCTGGACCCGCCGCCGGAGCAAGTGGGCGCGGTGAAGATCCAACGTATAGGCGCGTGGCTCCTGTCCCGCAGTCAATCGGTTGTGGACATGGCGCCAGTGATCAGTCGAGACCGCTTCCGGATCGATGCCGAGTTGCTCGATGCCATCGATCATCTGCAACACCCGCTCCACCCTGGGCCAGCCCTCAGACCTGAGCAGGATGTCGCCGCCAGGTCGCACGAAAGGCAGCGTCTGGTGTGCTTCGCCTTCGGCAACAGCGCGCACGATGTCGATGCGGGAAATGATCCTACCGAAGTCGTTCGCGGCCCAGCGAACGAAGGCAAAAACGGTGCCAGAATGAAACGAGACAATGCGCCGGTGGCGGTCGAGAATCTTCTCCTGGGCGACCGAACCGAAGCGGATCCAGTACTCGATCTTCTTCTTGACCCACGTCAATTCGACGTGGGTCAAGCCGTCTTCGTCGATCGCGCTGATCACCGATCGGCCTGAACGGAAGTCGACGACAGGGCCCATTTGGCTGTCTCCTGATTTCGCGGGGAAGAGCCGCGTGATGCGGTTGCTGAAGTGATGCCGGCGTGGTGGACCCGCGGCGCCTTCGCGCCGGCTCAGGTCAGCGCCCAAACCGTCCGGCAGGCGTTGGCGCCGCTGATGGATGGCGCTTGGCCGGAAGCACAGATCCGCGTGGGTCCGAAGTGGAGATCACCGCGCCGCGCTCAGCCCAGGCCTGGAGATCGTCCACGGCGTAGACGACACGGCCGCCGAGCTTGCGATAGCCAGGACCGGTGCCGTAAGTACGGTGTTTCTCAAGCATGCGGGACGACAGGCTGAGGAAGTCGGCAGCTTCCTTGGTGCGCAGAAAGCGCGGCGGCAAAACGGCTAGGTCTGGTCGCATGTATCGAGCCTCCGTAGGGTTTTGAGAACCGCTGGTGTTCAGCGGTGGGCGGCGACCACTGTGGCGGAAGGGCGGCTTCGCAGGGGATGGGGAAGATCGGGGGGCGCAATATTCCCACCCCCGAGAGCGCTAGGAGCGCTTGCGATGGCGCAGCAATTGCAGATAGCCGCCGGCGATCATGGCTTTTCCGCCCTTGACCAGACCGATCACGGCGCTGCGAAGCGACGAGGTTTTCCAGGGATTGGAGGCAACACGCCCCATCCCATAGAAAGCGCTCGCGATTTCACGATAGCTGGCGCCGTTCGTGCTACCGTCGGCGGCCCGCATCATCAAGCGCAGACGGCGCCTCTGCTGAACAGTCATTCGCGTATCGCGTGGCACAGGCCGCCTGCTATAGCCGCGCCAGAAACGGACCAGAGCCTCGACCCGCCCCAAGGTCTCGGAATCCAGCGGTATCAAAGCCGCGCGGGGACAACTCGCTTCGCCGCCTGGAAAGAGGAGAAGCTGTGTTGCGATGCAACTGTCATGGATGGCGTGCGACCCCTGCGGACTGTCATGGCGAGCACTGATCCCTGTGAGCGCCATGGGAGGGTCGGATGACAGGAAATCCGGTGAAGGCACCAGGGCCAGCACCGCGGGGTCGGCAAGAGGCGACCACAGAACGTCTTGCATCAATGCGGACAGGTCGGGGCGAGCTGCGAAATCGCAACCCCCAGCGTTTCTGCGCTTCTGTTGGAAACGGCTGCGTCTCTGCTCCCGAACGGGCCAGCGCCACGTAGAACCGTTGATACGAATTCCAACGGCGCAGACACTCCCAGGCCAGCCCTTCGACTGGTAAGCTGTCGAAGAAGTCGTAGCTGGTGTTGTCCCGCCAACGCGACGTATCCGGCTTCATCGTGCGGTCCTCATCAGGCTGCAAGTCGTGCCTGAATCGATTCCGGGCGATTGCGATTAGCGGAAGACTCTGGAGAGGCATCGCGTGATGCTTTTTCAGCATCACCCGGGCGACAATGTTCCCTAGGTGTCGGTGTTCCCTTAGGTGTCGGTCTTGCGCAGGAGATGGCGGTAGCCGGTTCTGGTCATCCAGCGCGCCCGCGCCAGATGGCTGTCATGAACCTGTCGCGCGCGCCGCGGCTCCTCTTTCGGATCGATCCCGAAGAGGATCCTGACCACCTCGCGCCAATCGGCGCCGTCGGAGTCGGCGTCAAACAAGCGCATGTAGAGCTTGATGTGGCGGCGATCGTAGTCGGTGAGTTCGTCGCCCGTTGGCGCGGTGTCGTCGAACGGCTCAATCATGATGTGCACTCCCCCACCGGCGAGACGTAAAACACAATTCTTACAGATGTCACTGTGGCTGCGGAGCCGCTACGAGAGCATCACACGATGCTATGCCGGCATCGCCGCCGCCCGGGTCTCCGCGGCTTTGATTTGGCGGGTGAGGTTCCGCCCGGACGGTCCGGGCGGAACCTCTGATGGGGGTCCCTATTCCGCGTTGCGGCGGCTTGGGCGGGACCAGATCAGGCTGAAGCCCTCACCGTCCTCGTCATTGAAGAGGTTGGCGAAGATCGGGGCGGTGAAGCTCGGATCGTCGAGCTTGAGGCCGAGATAGTCGCGGCCCTCGTTGGACTGCTTGGACCAGGCGGCGCCTATCTCGGCACGGCCGACGAAGACGCGGTGGCTGGGGGCGTTTTCGCCGTTGGCGCGGGTTTCGGGGACAATGCGGACGCCTCGGGCCTGGACGCTGAGGGTGATGATTTCGCCGGTGAACTCGTTGTTGCCGGACTTCTTGAAGGTGCCGATGGTAGCCATGATAGTTCTCCTTGATCCTGTCTGCTTCGAGCCGCACCATTGCGGTCTCGATGGTGGTCGCAAGGCCGAAGGCGATCGCCGGCGCACCAAGGGCCGAAGCGAAGCGGAGGACGGCACGGGAGCGACTTTGTTGTTGCGCGAGGAATGACGGCGCAGCCGGCAGGGGAAGAAAGTCGCGATGTGCCGTTGCGTCACAGGCGACCGAGGCGAAGCCGTCCTTCAGACCAGAAACACCAATCGAAGAGACCGCTATCGGTGTTGCTCGTAACGACAGGATTGGGCGAGGAGATAAGGCTGCCTTGGGTCCGACTTCAGAGAGAAAGCCACGTGAGCGCAATCGGCATCAACCACGGGAAGCTTCCACGCCTCCTAGTCGGATTTGCCAGTGACGCGCCGAGCGCCTCGCCGCAATCTCTGCGATCTCGTCGCCCGTTGCGATCAAGCCGCTCTTTGACCAAGCGGGCATTAGGAGATGACGATGGGCGGCTTGAGCGGCAATAAATCGACGAAGCTGGCCCTACCACCGAGCGAGCGATTGACCTTGCCTATAGGACGCTGCTCAAGCCGCCGGCTGCATCGCTGCTCTGAGCAGCATGCCGAACAGGTCGCGCGGCTCGTCGGGATCGGCGAGCAGGTCGAACTCCTCGTAGAGGCCGGTCGCCTGGAACTGGTCGCGGACATAGCGCAGCGCCGAAAAATCCTCGGTGGCGAAGCCGACGGAATCTCGGCAGCACGGTATCCTCGGTCAAATGGCCGAGAAGCCAGTCGGCCGCCTTGCTGGCCTGGCTGGCGGCGCGCACGATGGCGCGATTGTCTTCGCGCAGCACCTCGAGCCAGGAGCCGATGTAGTCAGCATGCCGTACCGTGGGCACGATGCCGAGCGCGGCGCAGCAGAAAGCTGCGTTGATCTCGGCAACGAGTTCCTCGAACGCATATTTCTTCGTCCCAAAGGAGCCGGAGAAATCGCGGGCGAGGCGTGAGGCATGACCTGTGGCATGACCAAGCTCATGCAGCGCTGTGCGATGCCAGTTGATCGGCTCGAAATAGGCTTGCGGGGGCGGCACCTGAACGTAGTCTCTTGCCGGCACATAAAAGGCATTGTTCCCGCCGATACGGAATTCGATGCCGGTGCCTTTGATCAGCGCCTTGAGCCGAGGCTCGATCAATCCGGCGTCCGGGAGTGGCGGCAAAACTTCCACTTCCTCGGACAAACCTTCACATTGCTCGATGTTGAAGACAGTGAAGCGCCTGAGGAATGGAACCGCCCTGGCATCCTCGCCGGTCTCGCCAGCGCGCTTCTTCTCATCGTTCGGGATAAAGCGATCCGCATAGACGATAGTGGTGCCATGCTCGCCTTTCCGGACATTCCCACCGAGCACTTGTGCCTGTCGGAAGGTCAGCCAGCTTTGCGTCCGATAGGCGCGCTCGATGACGGCGCCCCAGAGGATGAGCACGTTGATCCCACTATAGGCTCTGCCGGTGCTGGCGTTCTTCGGCAAACACAGCGGCGCCTTCGCGGCGGCGGTCCCCCACGGCTGGACCCAAGGGAAACGACCTGCCTCCAACTCGGCGATAATCTTGTTGGTGATGTCGTCATAGAGGTTGGTCCGGTCGGCAACGACGCGGGCTCGATTGCTTTGATAGGACATCGCGGTTCTCCGCGACGGGCGTCGGAGGCCTCTCCTCCGGCTCTCTACCCGTCACGAAAAAACCGCTCGCACTCTCACTCTCGATTTTCGAAGATCGGGAATCCCCAGCAGGAGGGGAGCCCACCCCCGAGGCACCTCATGAGGCCGGAGGCCTGAGTGCCGGCACTCGTCGCATCGCGAGACTGCCCGCACATCATGGTGGATCCCGCCGTTTTTAACGCCAGAGGGTCCCAATCACCGCACGAGCGATTTGATCCCGTTCACAGATCGCTCTCATGCCCTTACATTTCCGGTCAGATAATCGCCTCGCGGTGAGAAGTCGTCTCGGACCGGTCCCTTCGCCAAAGGGTCGAGAGCGATTGTCCAATGGTCGGGGTCGACTGCCGGCCAGATCGCGCGATCGAGCGGCTTACTGATCGGTGTCGGATCCATCGCAGAGGCATAGTCCTCAACAGTTGCGCGCAGCTTAATTCTTCTGCGCGTGCGGAAAGGCAAGCCATGACGATCCAAGAGCAGTTGGACGACGATACGCCGCTACGGCTCAACATAGCTGCCGATATCGCCTTTCCGGACGGCTCTATGGGGGCGGCAGGTCTGCGAAAAGAACGAGATGCTGGCCGTCTTCAGACAGAGTTGATCGCAGGCAAGGAATACGTCACTTTGGCGGCGATCGCAAAAATGAGAGAGCTATGCCGCGGACGTCGAAAGGGGCGCGCCTCGTCTGGCGTGCCGAAAGCAGAAGGGCGGACGGAAAGCTGCGCAACGCAGCCGGCTGGTTCATCCGCGATGGCGCAACCTTCATCAGCGCTTGTGGCGGCACTGGCGACCGCGAACGCGCTGAAAAGCGGCTCGCCAGTCACATCACGGAAAAATATCGGCCGGCCCGCGAGCGCGGTCGTGATCCCGCCACGGTCCCGGTAGCTGACGCCGTAAGTGTATACCTTACCGACGTCGCGCCGTCGCACGCCAAGCCGAAAGAAACCGCCGACCGGCTGATCGTTGTGCTAACGTGGTTTGGCGACACAAAAATCGGTGACATCGATGGCAAGATGTGCCGCGATTACGCCAAGGCACACGGCAACGGCGCTGCCGCCAGGCGTCAGCTGGAGGATTTGAGAGCGGCGCTGAACAATTATCATCGGGAGGGCTATGTAAGTTCTGCGCCAGCAATTGTGCTGCCCGCGAAAGCAGCACCGCGCGACCGCTGGCTGACCCGTGACGAGGCAGCCGCCCTGCTTCGCGCCGCGTGGCGCATGCGCCAGTCGTGGAAGGGAAGGCCAAGCGATCGTCGCACCGCACGCCACGTCGCGCGCTTCATCCTGGTCGCTCTCTACACTGGCACGCGCTCCGCCGCGATCTGCGGCGCAGCCGTCCGGAGAACAGAAGGCGCGGGACATGTCGACATCGAACGCGGCGTTTTCTACCGCCGCGCCAGCGGTCGCCGCGAGACCAAAAAGCGTCAACCGCCCGTCAGGCTGCCTGATCGCCTCTTGGCACATGTGCGCCGCTGGGCGAGCACACCGCTGGAGATCAAAACCAAGGGCCGCGGAAAAAGCGCCAGCATTGGCCGCATGGTCGCCCATGACTATGTGGTCGAGTGGAATGGCAAACCGGTGCAGTCGATCAAGAAGGCCTTCCGCGCGGTGGTCGAGGCGGCCGGACTGGGCTGGTACGAGGAGGTTGCGACACCGCACGGTAGCGTCCGGTGCGTCTTCCGCACCGATATCACCCCGCACGTGTTCCGCCACACGGCGGCTACCTGGCTAATGCAGCAGGGTTCCGACCCCTGGGCGGCGGCCGGATACCTCGGCATGAGCGTTCAAGTGCTCATTCAGACTTATGGCCATCATCACCCCGATTTTCAGGCCCAAGCCGCCGAGGCAATCGTCTCCAAGTCGCGGTTGCGAAACCTGCCCAAAACCACAGGCAGAATGCTCACAGCACAGAAGGAGAACGTTTCCGCCTACCCCACAGTTACCCCACAGATATACCGGAAATAAACGTGAACATTGGCCTTCGGACGCCATCAGAAATGGCGGAAATCCGGGCTTTTGCTGGTCAACCCGCCCGTTCGGGACGAGGGGGTCGCAGGTTCAAATCCTGCCACTCCGACCAGAAAAAACAATGTGTTAGCGCATCCCGACT
>NZ_JAIUGQ010000047.1:0-45379 GCF_020164715.1 Mesorhizobium sp. ESP7-2 | reverse complement strand
CGCATCACACCGACAGAATGCTCACACTACTTCGAAAACTCCGGATATGACCGAAACTAATCTCATCCCGCTCTAGCTCGGGCGACGGACGAACACCAAACCCACGGCTGCCGGATTTTTTTATCGACGCCGTGTCGGGATCGGTCATACTGTTTCGTCCTTTGATACAGAAAAGGACCGATCATGCTTTACGCCATCCTCTGCTACGCCTCCGAAGATGTCGTCTGCTCCTGGAGCAAGGAACAGGACGACAAGGTCATGGCCGACCTCCTCGGCGTTCAGGAGAGGTATGCCAACGCCGGCCGGCTTGGGCCCGTGGCGCGGCTTTTGCCGACAACAGCGGCAACGACGCTGCGAAAAGTGAAAGGCGAATCGCTGGTCATCGACGGGCCGTTCGCCGAAACCAAGGAACAGTTCCTCGGCTTCTACACGCTCGATTGCGCCGACCTCGATGAGGCCGTCGAATTCGCCCGCGAGCTTTCCGAGGTCAACCCGAGCGGCGGTTCCTATGAGATCCGGCCGGTATCGGTGTTCCTTCCGACCAGGATTCCAGCATGACTGAACTCGCCTGGATAAGCTCCGCGATCAGCGCTGCCCGCCCGCAGGCGATGGGCGCGCTGCTGCGCTATTTTCGCGATCTTGACACCGCGGAGGAAGCTTTCCAGGACGCCTGCCTCAGGGCAATCAAGAACTGGCCGCAAAACGGACCGCCGCGCGATCCGGCGGCCTGGCTGATCTTTGTCGGCCGCAACAGCGGCATCGATGCGGTGCGCAAGCGCGCCAAGCAGGCGCCGATGCCGGAGGAGGACCAGATCTCAGATCTGGAAGATGCCGAGAGCGACATCGCCGAGCGGCTCGACGGCGCGCATTACCGCGACGACATACTGCGGCTGCTGTTCATCTGCTGTCACCCTGATTTGCCCGCAACGCAGCAGATCGCAGTGGCGCTGCGCGTCGTCTCCGGCCTCACCGTCAAGCAGATCGCGCGCGCCTTCCTGGTTGGCGAGAGCGCCATGGAGCAGCGCATCACCCGTGCCAAGGCGCGCATCGCGGACGCCGGCGTGCCGTTCGAGACGCCGGGCGCGGTCGAGCGCTCCGAGCGGCTCGCGGCGGTCGCGTCCATGGTCTACCTGATCTTCAACGAGGGGTACTCGACCAACAGCGGCGAGGCGCCGGCCCGCGCGCCGCTCTGCGAAGAGGCGATCCGGCTGGCCCGGCTGCTGCTCAGACTTTTCCAGACCGAGCCGGAGATCATGGGGCTGACGGCATTGCTTCTGCTGCAGCATGCGCGCGCACCGGCTCGTTTCGACGGCGATGGCGAGATCGTTTTGCTCGAGGACCAGGACCGGAGCCTATGGAGTCGCAAGATGATCGACGAAGGGCTGGCGCTGGTCGACAAGGCCCTGCGCCACCGCAAGCCCGGTCCTTACCAGGTGCAGGCGGCTATCGCAGCGCTCCATGCGCGAGCGGAGAAGGCCGAGGACACGGACTGGGTGGAGATCGACCTGCTCTACGGCCTGCTCGAACAGATGCAGCCGTCGCCGGTCATCACGCTCAACCGTGCGGTCGCGGTCGCCAAGGTGCGCGGACCGGAAGCGGCGCTGGCGATGATCGAGCCGCTCGAACAGAGACTGTCTGGCTATTTCCATTTCTTCGGTCTCAAGGGCGGGCTCTTGATGCAACTCGACCGGGGCGAGGAGGCGCGCATCGCCTTCGACCGCGCCATTGCGCTCGCCAACACGGCGGCGGAAGCAGCCCATATCCGCATGCATATCGACCGTCTGATCAAGGACGGCGCCGTGCGCGCGCCGGCGAAAAAGGCAAACTGAGCGCGCTCTGTCCGGTCGGCTCAAGAGTCGCCTGGCTCAATCGTGCAGCTTGGGCTTGGACCATGCCGGGGTGGCGATTTTCCCCTGAAACAGGTAATGGCACGCCATGATAGCCCCTTCCAGCCGCGACGGCGCCGGGAAGGCATGGCGCAAGGCGTTGACCCCGCCATACGAGCGGCGGGATCTGAAAGGGACAAAAAATGACGATAGCGAAGGAAACGGCCGAGCTTCTGGCGAAACTGGGCGTGGCCAAGGAGGCGCTTGACGGCGGCGACCTGATCGTGCGCAGCCCGGTGACGGGTGAGCAGATCGCGGCGCTGAAGACGATCTCGCCGGCCGATGCGGCGAAGACGATCGATGCCGCCCACCAGGCATTCCAGTCCTGGCGGCTGGTGCCGGGTCCCAAGCGCGGCGAACTGGTGCGGCTGCTGGGCGAGGAACTGCGCGCACACAAGGCCGAGCTTGGCCGGCTGGTGTCGATCGAAGTCGGCAAGATCCCGTCCGAAGGGCTCGGCGAAGTGCAGGAGATGATCGACATCTGCGATTTCGCCGTCGGTCTGTCCCGGCAATTGTACGGTCTGACCATCGCCACCGAGCGTCCGGGCCACCGCATGATGGAAACCTGGCATCCGCTCGGCGTCGTTGGTGTCATCTCAGCCTTCAACTTCCCGGTCGCCGTGTGGTCATGGAATGCAGCGCTTGCGCTGGTCTGCGGCGATGCAGTGGTATGGAAACCTTCCGAGAAGACACCGCTGACGGCGCTTGCCTGCGAAGCGATCTTCAAGCGTGCGGTCAAGCGCTTCGGCGCGGACGCGCCGCAAGGCCTGGCACCGGTGCTGATCGGCGACCGCGCCGTCGGCGAAATCCTGGTCGACCATCCGAAGGTGCCGCTGGTTTCGGCCACCGGCTCGACCCGCATGGGCCGGGATGTCGGTCCACGCCTGGCCAAGCGTTTTGCGCGCGCGGTGCTGGAACTGGGTGGCAACAATGCCGGCATCGTGTGCCCGACCGCCGATCTCGACATGGCGCTGCGCGCCATCGCCTTCGGGGCCATGGGCACCGCCGGCCAGCGCTGCACGACGCTGCGCCGCCTGTTCGTCCATGACAGCGTCTACGACGCCCTGGTTCCGCGCCTGAAGAAGGCCTATCAGAGCGTCTCCGTCGGCAATCCGCTGGAGACCTCGTCGCTGGTCGGGCCATTGATCGACAAGGCCGCGTTCGATGCCATGCAGAAGGCCTTGAGCGAAGCGACCGCCCATGGTGGCAAGGTAACCGGCGGGACGCGGGTCGAGAATGGCCATCCGGATGCTTATTATGTCCATCCGGCGCTGGTCGAAATGCCGAAACAGGTTGCGCCCGTGACGGAAGAGACCTTCGCGCCGATCCTCTATGTGATGAAGTATTCCGATTTCGACGCCGTGCTCGATGAGCACAATGCGGTTGGCGCCGGCCTGTCGTCATCGATCTTCACTCGCGACCTTCAGGAATCCGAGCGGTTCCTCGGTGTCGACGGCTCGGATTGCGGCATCGCCAACGTCAATATCGGCACGTCGGGGGCCGAGATCGGCGGCGCTTTCGGCGGTGAAAAGGAAACCGGCGGCGGCCGCGAGAGCGGCTCCGATGCATGGAAGGCCTATATGCGCCGCGCCACCAACACGGTGAACTATTCCAAGGCGCTGCCGTTGGCCCAAGGCGTCTCCTTCGACATCGATTGAGAACGCAGCAGTAACGCTGGACAGCTTCTGACGCCTGTCCAGCGTCGGCTTTTCGTGACTGGGCGCTGGCCGAGCCAGCCGACGCTGCCGAGGTCCTCGGCGTCGCGCAGCCACGCAAACACGGAACCGGTCAATCGACCTGTTCTGGCGCAACTCCGGACCGAAAATCGTTTCACACTTTTTCCTGAAATTGCGCTCGTGCGCGACGCGACTCAGCCGTCGCTTTGCGATGGCGGAAAACAGGCCTTGAAGGCGGTGTCGACGACGGCCAGCTTGGCGGCCTGGACGGTCATGTATTCCTCGTAGAATCCGTGCGATACCCACATCACCGAATGGCCGCGCTGACCAAGCCAGCCAATGCTGCCGAGTTCCTCCGCCGTGCGCAGTTTGCGGCCGAGATGGGTCCGCGACAGCTTGAGCCATTTGGCGAAGTCGCCGATCGAAACCACGCTGGTCGGAATCCGCTCCAGGCCAGCGTGATCAGGGTCGATGCCCGACATCAGCCAGTCCATGACAATGCCGCCATTGTTGAGCCAGATGAATAGGGAAAAGGTCTGGTTGGGTTCGCGCACCGGCTTGGACGCAAGCAGGCCGTCAGCCACCAGGGGCTGCAGCGTGGCAAGCATCTCGGGCCGCTCCAGGAATCTGGCCAGCCGGTCGCCGCCGTCGATGTGGTCGAGCGTGCGCAGATGGGCTGTCACCCAGCCGGTGAATCGCTCTATGGTGGCCGCCGTCGGCTGCAGGGGATGCGTGCGGCCGTCCCCGCCCGCCACATACTCGGCGATGTTGTAGTGCAGCATCTCCTTGATGAAGGCGTCGGCCGTGTTGCGGCTGGCCACCGCGTTCTTGTGCACGACCTCGATGAAACGCGATACGGTCAGCTCCTTGCGGCGGTCGTTCGGGTCGCGCCTGAAGTGCATGGCAAGGCCGATATGGCCCAAAAGCCAGCGCTGCTGCGTGGCAAAGATGGAAGCCAGCCGCGGGCTTTCCTCGTAGATACGGATCAGGGACTGCGACTGTTCCTGAACGTAGCGGTGCAAGGCCGGATGGTCGGCTATGTCTTCCAGATTCAGCGTTGATCTCCCAATGCCTTGAATGAGCTCGGATGGCGAGGTTGCGTCCCCATTTTCCAGTCTTCAGCGCACATGTCCAGTCGTACGGACTGCGAAGAACAGGGCCAGCCGAGGCACAGATCGACGGCGATGGTTATATGGCGCATTCCGCTAACTGATTGCTATAGCTGGAGAACTCCTTCCCAATAATCGTTAGCCGAACAGCGGAATCCAGCCGCAGCGTTGTGCGACGGTCGTCTGCAGGGGCGCGTCCAATCGCTGGTCATGGCGGCATCTTTCACCCCCATCAACCGATACGGCCGAACCCCGCGAAGTTGGATTAACTGTTGGACAGGTTCGATCCCACATTCCGGCCGGAGTTGAAACCGGCCCAGCGGGTCATGTCGTCTTCACTCGGCGGCCTGAACCCGGTTGGCCAGGATGATCGCGCGAATCTCGGACCGGCAGGAGCCGCAATTGGTGCCTGCCTTCAGCGTGGCGCCGATGGCGTCCACGGTGGTGCAGCCAGCCGACACGGCAGCCGTGATCTGGTTGACCCCGACGTTGAAACAGGAACAGACGGTCGCGCCGGCATCGGGCCGTTCGGCACCGGCGCGACCGGCAACGATCCTGAAGCGCTGGTGCTGGCTGGCGTGGATCTCGCCGAGCCGCTCGGCCGCCCAGCCGCGTGAGACCGCGACCGGACCGGGCGCGATGAACAAGGCACCCGCGAGATGCTCGCCTTCGAAGGCGGCAATGCGGTGCTGGCCGGCCTCGCGGTCGTGATAGGCGAGAACCTCGGCGTCCGCGGTACCGAAGAGCGGACCGGCGAATGCCGTCCAGTCGACATCGTCATCGGCGAAGGCAAGCTCGACCCGCCAGCCGCCCCGGCATCTGGCTAGCGCCCAGTAGTCGGCGGCCATCGTCGCGGGTCTCTTGCGTGTCACGGCAAAGCCGAAGGCCCTGGCGGTGAATTTCTCGATGCGGGCCGCGACATGCTTCAACGCCGGCTGGCCCGACACCGGATCGGCAAGCGATGCCGTGAGCGTGTCGAGCCGGCCCCTGGCGGCGAATTGGTCGGTCCAATGCATCGGCGCGAACAGGCTGCCCGGGCGTTGGCGCGTGGTCACCAGCGCGCGGACCAGCACCTCGCCGCGCGGAGTCGAGACGCGTGCGATATCGGCATCGCCGATGCCGTGGCGCTGCGCATCCACCGGGTGGATCTCGACGAAGGGCTCGGCGATGTGCTGGGACAGTCGCGGGCTTTTGCCGGTGCGCGTCATGGTGTGCCAGTGGTCGCGGATGCGGCCGGTGTTGAGGACGAGCGGGAAGTCGGAGGTGATGCGGGTTTCGACGGTTGGGCGGAGGGCGACGAAGCGCGCCTTGCGGTCGGGCGTGTAGAAGTTGCCGTTGGCGAAGAAGCGGGTGGATCGATGCCCGGTCGGGGTGATTTCCTCTGGCCGAGGTTCGGTGTGAGCGCCTCGATCGACGTGAAGTCGAGCTTGAACGCCTGGGCTCGGCGCTGGCCATTGGAAGGGCGCTAGCGCGTCGTAGTCTTCTCCATCGACACCAGCATAAGCACCGATGTCGAAATCGCGCTCGCCATCGTTCTCGAACCCTGACAGCGCCGCGTGCTCGGCGAAGACCTCCGCCGGCGTCTCATGCGCGAACGCCTCCTCAAAGCCCATGCGCCGCGCCACCTCGGCAATGATCCACCAGTCGGGCCGCGCCTCGCCGGGGGCCGGCAAGAACGCGCGCTGGCGCGAGATGCGGCGCTCGGAATTGGTGACGGTGCCGTCCTTCTCGCCCCAGGCCGTCGCCGGCAGCCGGACATGGGCGTGGCGGACCGTATCGGTCTCGGCCAGCACGTCCGAGACCACGACGAAGGGGCAGGCCTTGATAGCCGCTTCGACGGCGCCTGCATCCGGCATCGAATCGACCGGGTTGGTGGCCATGATCCACAGCGCCTTGATGCGTCCGTCGGCAACCGCCTTGAACATCTCGACCGCCTTGAGGCCGGGCTTCCCTGCAATCGCCGGCGCCTTCCAGAAGCGCTGCACGCGCTCGCGATGCTCGGAGTTTTCGATCTCCATATGGGCGGCGAGCATGTTGGCCATGCCGCCGACCTCGCGGCCGCCCATGGCGTTGGGCTGGCCGGTGACAGAGAACGGCCCGGCGCCCGGTTTGCCGATACGGCCGGTGGCGAGATGGCAGTTGATGATGGCGTTGACCTTATCGGTGCCCTGGGACGACTGATTGACGCCCTGGCTGTAAACGGTGACGGTCTTTTGCGTCCTGGCAAACAGGCTGTAGAAACGGCCGAGCTCGTCTTCGCTGAGCCCCGTGGCGGCGGCGATGCCGGCAAGGTCGAGCGCCGAGGCGGCGAACAGTGCTTGCCCAAAGCCGGTCGTATGCGCCGTGATATAGGCACGGTCGAGCGCATTGTGCTGGCCGAGCCAGGCGAGCAAGCCGGTGAACAGGGCGACGTCGCCATCCGGCGCGATCGCCAGATGCATGTCGGCGATATCAGATGTCATGGTGCGGCGCGGATCGACCAGCACCACCTTCATCTCGGGCCGCTTTTCGCGGGCGGCCGCGATGCGCTGATAAAGCACCGGATGGCACCAGGCGAGGTTGGAGCCGACCAGCACGATCAGATCAGCCAGTTCCAGATCCTCGTAGCTTCCCGGCACGGTGTCCGAGCCGAAGGCGCGGCGGTGGCCGGCGACCGAGGACGCCATGCACAGACGCGAATTGGTGTCGATGTTGGCTGAGCCGACAAAACCCTTCATCAGCTTGTTGGCGAGGTAGTAATCCTCGGTCAGCAACTGGCCGGAGACGTAGAACGCGACCGCGTCGGGACCATGCTCGGCAATGGTTTGCGAGAAGGTCGAGGCGACGAGGTCGAGCGCCTCGTCCCAAGAGGAGCCGCGGCCGTGGATTTGGGGATCGAGCAATCGGCCGTCGAGGCCAATGGTCTCGGCGAGTGCGGAGCCCTTGGAGCAGAGCCTTCCGAAATTCGCCGGATGATCGGGGTCGCCACGGACGGACACCTGCCCGTCCGCGGCGACCTTCGCCAGCACGCCGCAGCCCACCCCGCAATAGGGGCAGGCGGTCTTTACCTGAAAGGGCGCCATGGCCTTCATCGACGGACCCAATCAGGTGAGGAGACAACCATGCTCGGAACGCATGGGCAGCGGCGCCATGTCGCCATGGCTCCCCGCCGTTCTGAACGGAGGGCGGCGGCCCAGATCAGCTTCGCCATGGACTATTCCGCGGCAGCGCGCGCGCCGGCCGCGAGGCGAGCCGCGGGAGCGACACGCTTCGGGCCGGTGCGGGCATGGGTGGAATAAAGCGTCAGGCCGACAAAGGTTATCCCGCCCACGAGATTTCCGAGCACGGTCGGAATCTCGTTCCATACGAAATAGTCCATAATCGAGAATTTCGCGTGGAGCATGAGACCCGAGGGAAATAGGAACATGTTCACGACGGAATGCTCGAAACCCATGTAGAAGAAGACCATGATCGGCATCCACATGCCGATCACCTTGCCCGACACGGAGGTCGACATCATCGCCGCCACAACGCCGGTCGAAACCATCCAGTTGCACAGGATGCCGCGGATGAAGAGGGTGAGCATACCCGCGGCGCCATGGGCGGCATAGCCAAGGGTGCGGCCTTCGCCGATTTCGCCGATCTTCTGGCCGACGACGTTCGGCTCCACAGTGAAGCAGAAGGTAAAGACGATCGCCATCATCAGGGCGACCGTCAGCGCGCCGGCGAAATTGCCAATGAAGACCAGGCCCCAGTTGCGCAGCACGCCGCCTGACGTCACGCCTGGACGCTTGTCGATCAACGCCAGGGGAACGAGCGTGAAGACGCCGGTCAGCAGGTCGAACCCCATCAGATACAGCAGGCAAAAGCCAACCGGGAAAAGGATGGCGCCGGCGAGTGGCTGCCCGGTCTGGACGTTGATGGTGACGGCGAAGACGGCGGCGAGCGCGAGGATTGCGCCGGCCATATAGGCGCGGATCAGAGTATCCTTCGTCGACATGAATATCTTCGCTTCGCCGGCGTCGATCATCTTGGTCACGAATTCCGCAGGTGCGACATATGCCATGGTCAGGTCTCCTTGCTTGAAAGGAACAGGGACGGCGTCCGTCCGGAACGTGAGGTTCTCATGCTACTCCGCCGCGACCGCCACCACCCACGATTGGCCTATGGAAATCCGGTCATCCTCGATCCTGACCGGAATGGTGCGTACCGCGCCCTCGTCGGCGCCAAGCGCCTTGCCCGTCTCCAACGAGATCACCCAATTGTGCAAGGGACAGGTCACCGCTGCGCCATGGACGATGCCCTGGCTGAGCGGTCCGCCTCTGTGCGGGCAATGGTCGTCAATGGCGAAGACCTGATCGTCCGCTGTGCGGAAAACGGCGATCTTGCCCTGCGGTGTCGCGACGCAACGCGCGCCGCGGCGGGGGATGTCGGAGATCTTGCCGATCGATACCCAGTTCATCATCATCACTCCGCCGCCTGCGCAAACCCGACCGACGCCATCGGCCTGAACTCGTGCTTATCCTTGCCGGAGACGCGCTCCGACCAGGGATCGACCTGCGCGAATTTCTGCGAAAAGACGAAGCGCTCGTAATAGGCTTGACGCTTCTCGCCATCGTCCATGATCTGGCGCTTGATCTCGGCGATGCCGATGCGCTTGGCCCATTTGTAGATGCGCTCGAGATAGCGGCCCTGCTCGCGGTACATCTGCGTCAGCGCTACGATATGCTCCAGCGCTTCGTCTTCGGTTTTGACCAGCCCCAGCACTTCCGTGCCTTTGATGTCGAGGCCGGCGGCACCGGCGAAGTGAATCTCGTAGCCACTGTCGACGCAGATGACGCCGACATCCTTGCATGTCGCCTCCGCACAGTTGCGCGGACAACCCGACACTGCCATCTTGACCTTGGCGGGCGTCCACGAGCCCCACATGAATTTCTCGATGCGAATGCCGAGCCCGGTCGAATCCTGTGTGCCGAAGCGGCACCAGTCGGAGCCGACGCAGGTCTTCACCGTGCGCAGGCCCTTGGCATAGGCATGGCCCGAGACGAAGCCGGCCTGGCCAAGATCGGCCCACACCGCCGGCAGGTCCTCCTTGCGGATGCCCAGCATGTCGATGCGCTGGCCGCCGGTAACCTTGACCATCGGAATCTCGAACTTGTCGACGACGTCGGCGATGGCGCGCAGTTCGGCCGCATTGGTCACGCCGCCCCACATGCGCGGCACCACCGAATAGGTGCCATCCTTCTGGATGTTGGCGTGGACGCGCTCGTTGATGAAGCGCGACTGGTAGTCGTCGGCATACTCGTCCGGCCAGTCGCAGACGAGGTAGTAGTTGAGTGCCGGCCGGCATTTGGCGCAGCCACAGGAGGTTTTCCACTCCAGCTCCTGCATGACCGCCGGAATGGTCTTCAGGTGCTTGGCCTTGATCAGCCGGCGTACTTCGTCGTGGCCGAAGGTGGTGCAGGAACACATGGGCTGCACCGCGGCGGGGTTGTAGGTGTCGCCGAGGGTCAGCACCATCAGCTTTTCGACCAGCCCGGTGCAGGAGCCGCAGGAGGCCGACGCCTTGGTGTGGGCGCGCACGTCGTCAAGCGAAGTCAGGCCCTTGCCCGTGATCGCGCCGGTGATCTTTCCCTTGCAAACGCCGTTGCAGCCGCAGATTTCCGCATCATCCGGCAAGGCTGCAACGGCCGCCATAGGGTCCAGCGGGGCACCCCCCTGGTAGGACTGGCCGAAGATTAACGTATCGCGCATTTGCGATATGTCGGTCTGTTTCTTCTTCAGGTCGTTGAACCAGGCGCCATCGGCCGTTTCGCCGTAGAGCACGGTGCCGATGATGCGATCGTCCTTCAGCACCAGCCGCTTGTAGACGCCGGCGGAAGCATCGCGCAGCACGATCTCCTGGCGGTCGTCGCCGTCGGCGAAGTCGCCGAGCGAGAAGAGATCGATGCCGGTGACCTTGAGCTTGGTCGGCGTGTCCATGTGGACGAAGGCGGCGGTTTCGTCGCCGGCAAGCTGATGGGCGGCAACACGCGCCATCTCGTAGAGCGGCGCCACCAGCCCGTAGACCATGCCGCCCACCTCGGCGCACTCGCCGAGCGCGAAGATGTCGGGGTCGTTGCTGCGCATGCCGGCATCGACGACGATGCCTCTGTTCACGGCGATGCCTGCATCCTTGGCAAGTGCTGCGTTCGGCCTGATGCCGACCGCCATCACCACCAGCGTCGCCGGAATGATGGTGCCGTCGGCCAGTTCCACCTGCTCGACCTTGCCATTGCCCGTGATGGCCTGGGTGTTAGCCTTGGTGATGACCTTGATGCCGCGCTCCTCCACCGCGCGCTGCAGGAGGTAGCCGGCGGCCGGATCGAGCTGGCGTTCCATCAGAGTCGGCATGACATGCAGCACGGTGACATCCATGCCTTGTGAATTCAGTCCGGCCGCGGCCTCGAGCCCGAGCAGGCCGCCTCCGATGACCACGGCCTTGGCGCGCGACTGCGCGGCAAGCATCATCGCGCGGACGTCATCCAGATCGCGATAGGTCAGCACGCCCGGCAAATTGTGGCCCGGCACCGGGATGATGAACGGCACCGAACCGGTGGCGATGACCAGCTTGTCGTAGGGTTCGGTCACGCCGTGGTCCGAGGTGACGGTCTTCGCCTGCCGGTCGATGGCTACGATCTTGTGGCCCTTGTAGAGGGTGATGCCGTGCTTGATGTACCAGCCATCGCCATGGATGATGATCTCTTCATAGGCCTTTTCGCCCGACAGAACCGGGGACAGCATGATGCGGTCGTAGTTCACGCGCGGCTCGGCGTTGAAGATGGTGACCGCGTAACGGTCCGGTGCCTGCTCCAGGAGGTGCTCCAGCATGCGCCCGGGCGCCATGCCGTTGCCGATGATGACGAGTTTTTCTTTTGCCATCGCTGGAAGTTCAATGTCCCTGGGGGTCATCCTTGGGCCTCCTATTCCGCCGCCGCGACTGAAAGCGCGCCGTCGCCACGGCGCGTGCGGTGCGCGCGTTTCTGTTTGATCTGTTGCAGCAGCGCCGGGTCGGGATCAGCGCCGCCTTCATACGCTTCGAGGAAGTCGAGCAATTCTTCGCGGTAAGCGTAGTAGTCCGGGTGGGCGAGCAGCGCCTTGCGCGAACGCGGCCGCGGCAAATCCACCTCCATGATGTTGCCGATGCGGGCGTTGGGACCGTTCGACATCATCACCACGCGGTCGGCCAAGAGGATCGCCTCGTCGACGTCGTGGGTGACGCAGATTGCGGTGACCTGGGTGCGCTTCCAGACATCCATGAGGACGTCCTGGAGTTCCCAGCGCGTCAGCGAATCCAGCATGCCGAACGGCTCGTCGAGCAAAAGCAGCTTGGGCGACAGCGAGAAGGCACGGGCGATGCCGACACGTTGCTTCATGCCGTTGGAGAGTTCGGCGGCCAGCCGGTGCATGGAGTCGCCGAGCCCGACCCGGTGCAGGTAATATTCGATGACGTCCTTGCGCTCGGCCGGCGTCGCATCGGGATAGACGCGGTCGACACCCAGCGCGACATTCTCGCGCGCTGTCAGCCACGGCATCAGCGACGGCGCCTGGAAGACGACGGCGCGCTCGGGTCCGGCGCCGGTCACCTCCTTGCCGTCAAGGACGATGCCGCCGCTGGAAATGCCGTTGAGGCCGGCCGCCATCGACAGCACCGTCGACTTGCCGCAGCCGGAATGGCCGATGAGCGTGATGAATTCGCCCTTCTTCATCTTGAGGTCGAATCCGTCGACGACGGTGACCGGATCCTTCGGTGTCGGATAGACCTTGCGCACCTCGAAGAACTCGACATAGCGCTCCTCGACCGGTGAGGCCGACGCCTCGCGATAGGCTTTCGGCGGCGTGCTCTTCTGTGTGATCGGCACGATTTTCGGCAGTTGGATGCCACTTTCGAGGTCGCCGCCTTCGGCGCCGGCATCGATCAGATACTGGGTCACGGCGGCACGCAGGCGGATGAATTCCTCGTCATGGTTCATCGCGGCGCGGTTGCGCGGCCGCTCGATGTCGACGCGGAACGACGGCCCGAGCGTCGCATTCGGCCCCGGTTTCAGGGGGATGATGCGGTCGGCGAGCAGGATCGCCTCGTCGACGTCGTTGGTGATAAGGATGATGGTCTTCTTCTCCTTGCCGCAGATGTCGGCCAGCTCGTCCTGCAGCTTCGAACGGGTGAGCGCATCGAGCGCCGACAGCGGCTCGTCGAGGAGAAGAATGTCCGGCCGCGTCGCCAGCGCCCGTGCGACCGAGACGCGCTGGCGCATGCCGCCGGAAAGCTCGGCCGGCTTGCGGTCGATGGCGTGCGAAAGGCCGACCAGTTCGATATAGTCCCGCGTGATCGCCTGCCGTTCGGCCTTCGGCGTGCCCTTCAGGACGGCATCGACCGCCAACGCGACATTGCCGTAGACCGAAAGCCACGGCATCAGCGAATAGGACTGGAAGACCACGCCGCGATCGGCACCGGGACCATCGATCTGCTTGCCGCGCACCAGCACGCCGCCGCTATCGGGGCTGATCAGGCCGGCGATCGCCGAAATCAGCGTCGTCTTGCCGGAGCCGGAAAAGCCGACGATGGCGATGAACTCGCCCTCCTCGACCTTGAGGTTGATGTCGGACAGGACTTCGGTGCGCCTGGCTCCCTCGCCATAGGCCTTCGACAGGCCGGTCACTTCAAGAATAGCCATCGCGTGCGCCCTACCTGTTGGCCGAGAAGGTCAGCGCCGACTGCAGCGCGAACATGATGCGGTCGAGCACGAAACCGATGATGCCGATGGTCAGAACCGCGACCATGATGCGGGCGAGCGACGTCGACGAGCCGTTCTGGAATTCGTCCCAGACGAATTTGCCGAGCCCCGGATTCTGGGCCAGCATTTCGGCGGCGATGAGCACCATCCAGCCGACGCCGAGCGACAGCCGCAGCCCTGTGAAGATCAGCGGCAGCGCCGAAGGCAGGACGAGCTTGCGGATCGTCGTGAGGGTCGAGAGCTGCAGCACCTTGCCGACGTTGACGAGATCCTTGTCGATCGAGGCGACGCCGAGCGCGGTGTTGATCAAGGTCGGCCAGAGCGAGCACAGCGTCACGGTGACGGCGGAAATGACCAGCGATTTCGGCAGCGCGTCGCTTGGATCGACATAGAGCGCCGAAACGACCATCGTCACGATCGGCAGCCATGCCAGTGGCGACACGGGCTTGAAGATCTGCACCAGCGGATTGACGGCGCCGTTGAACGTCTTGGAGAGCCCGGAGGCGATGCCGAGCGGCACGGCGACGATCGTGGCGATCAGGAAGCCGAGGCCGACGGTCTCGAGCGAGGTGAGGATCTGGTCGAAATAGGTCGGCTTGCCGGTGTAGGCGCGCTGCTTGACCTGGTCGGCCTTGCCCTCGCTCACCAGCTGCGCGTTGCGCGCCTCGAGCCGCTGGTAGAAGGCAGCTTCCTTTTCGCGCTCGGCCCAGTGGTCGGCCCATAGAACACCGGCCTGCTGCCAGACCTCGACCGGGCCCGGTATGGCGCCGAGCGAGGTCTGCACGCGCGGAGCGAGCACGCCCCAGGCAGCCAGGAAAACCGCAATGCCAAGCAGCGGGATGACAAGCAGGCGCTTCAATTCGCCAAGCTGCTCGGAGACATTGTCGCCGGCGGCGATCCTGAATATCGGCGCCAACCAGGCGAGGCCGAGCACTTCCAGCCATCGCGCCGCGCCGTTGATGCGCGTGAGCAGACGCTCCTTGCGTTTGGCGCGGGCCACGTCCAACGCGGCGTTTGTTCCGGTTGCAAACGTCATCAGCCGGCGATCTCCGTGCCCTGGATGACCTGCTTGGCCTTCAGCCCGATCGAAAGGCTATCGATATAGGCGTTGGGCTTCTTGCCGTCGTAAGCGATGCCGTCGATGAACTCGGCCGTAGGCGCCTTGTAACCGTCGCTGTCCCAGGGGAAGTCGGCCTTGCCAGCCTTGCCCTCGTCGACCAGCATTTTCGCGGCCTTGAGATAGATGTCGGGCAGGTAGACGGATTTCGCGGTGTCGGCATACCACTGGTCGTCCTTGCCGACCGGGATCTGCCCCCAGCGCCGCATCTGCGTCAGGTACCAGATGGCATCCGAATAGTAGGGATAGTTGGCGAAATGGCGGAAGAAGACGTTGAAGTCGGGAACGTCGCGCTTGTCGCCCTTTTCATATTCGAAGGTGCCGGTCATGGAATTGGCGATCACCGCCTCGTCGGCGCCGACATATTCGGGCTTGGCCAGCATCTTCACCGCCGCCAGCCGGTTGGCGTTGTTGTCCGCGTCCAGCCACATCGCGGCACGGATCAGCGCCTTGGTGATGGCAATCGTGGTGTTTGGGTATTTTTCGGTGAACTCCTTGGTCATGCCGAAGACTTTTTCCGGATTGTTCTTCCAGATCTCGTAGTCGGTGATGACCGGAACGCCGATGCCCTTGAACACGGCGGCCTGGTTCCACGGCTCGCCGACGCAGTAGCCGACGATGGTTCCGGCCTCGAGCGTGGCCGGCATCTGCGGCGGCGGCGTCACCGAGAGCAGCGCATCCGCCTTGATCTGGCCCGAAATGTCGTCCGGCGAATAGAAGCCCGGGTTGATGCCGCCCGAAGCCAGCCAGTAGCGCAGTTCGTAATTGTGCGTCGAAACCGGAAAGACCATGCCCATGTTGAACGGCTTGCCCTCGGCCTTGAACTTGTCGATGACGGGCTTCAGGGCATCGGCCTTGATCGGATGGACGGGCTTGCCGTCCGCGACCGGGATGTGGGCCTTCATCATTTCCCATACGGCGTTGGAAACGGTGATGCCGTTGCCGTTGAGATCCATGGAAAAGGGCGCGACGAGTTCGGCCTTGGTACCGTAGCCGATGGTCGCGGCAAGCGGCTGGCCGGCCAGCATGTGGGCGCCGTCGAGCTGACCGGTGATGACGCCGTCGAGCAGGACCTTCCAATTGGCCTGCGGCTCGAGCGTCACATAGAGGCCTTCATCCTCGAAGTAGCCGAGCTCCTTGGCGACGGCGAGCGGCGCCATGTCGGTCAGCTTGATGAAGCCGAACTTGAGCTCGTCCTTCTCGACGGCAAGCATTTCGGCACGGGCCGGAATTGGAAACAGCGTCTTTGCGGCGACGAACAGCCCCGCCGTCAGTGCACTGCTGGCAAGAAAATCGCGGCGCGTGAAATCCTTGAGGGAGGTGCCAGTTCCGATCCGTTTCGTCATCGTCGTCTCCGGTTGGGGCGCCGCTTGGGATCAGCGCCGTCGATTGCGTGTTCGGGTCAAAAACAAAAAAGCCGCCGTCCAGGCCTTCGCGCCCGTCTATCGGGGATCGCGTGTCGACCTGAGCGGCAGCTTTGCCTGTGGGCGCCCATCGTTGGACGCCTGTTCCGTTGCCCGTGAAGGGCTCGTTTATTTCAAAGCAGGAACCGTGCCAGTTTTTCCCTCAGCAGGAATTTCTAATGAAATCAGCTGGATCGCCGACTCATGGTTCGGCCGCGCCGGCAACGGATAAGGTCAAACATTGACCAATCCGGTCGATGGATCGCATAAATTTTGTGCAATGCACAAGAATGGCGCGCAAATGCTCAGGGGTGCGACTGGCTCGCAATATAGGCGTCGATCTCATCGGGATCGAAGATCTGGCCGTCGAAGAAGCCGTCCGGGCCGAGCACCAGGCTTGCGCCCGCCGAGCCCACCGGAGTCGCCACCTTCAGCGCGCCTTCGACCTTGGCATTGGCGCCGGGCAGCGCGACGCCGAGCGGCTTCAGCGCCGAGCGGTACAGGTCGGGCCGGTAGCAATCGCGGGCAATGGCAAGGTTTTCCGGCGTGTGTGCGACGTGGCCCCAGCGGACCATCTGCGTGTAGAACCACAGCGAATGGCTCTTCCAGGGAAAGTTGGCGGCCTTGCCGAAAGGCAGGAAGAAGTCCTCGACGGTCCGTTGTGCTCCGCCGCCGAGCTGCAGATGCCCGGTCAGGATCGGCATCTCAATGGCCGCCTTCTGGCCGAGGAAGCCGGGCTGTGCCATCAGCGCCGCCAGTTCGCCATGATTTGCCGCGTCCTGGCACCAGCGGGCGGAGTGGTGCAGCGCCCTCAGCAGCGCCGCCAGCGCGTCCGGCTTTTCTTGCGCCCAGGCCTTGCGCGCGCCGATGACTTTCTCCGGGCTGTTGCGCCAGAGCAGCGCCTTGACTGTGACGATATGGCCGGTGCCGGCCGCCACTGCGGCGCTGTTCCAGGGTTCGCCGACGCAATAGCCATCGATGCGGCCGGCGGCCAGCGCATCGGTCATGAAGGGCGGCGGCACGATGACGATCTCGATCTCGAGGTCCGGGTCGACACCGCAGGCGGCGAGCCAATAGCGCAGTTCGTAATTGTGCCCGGAATGCGGATGCACGACGGCAAAGCGCAGCGGCTCGCGGCCGGCGGCCGCCCGCTCGCGGATGAACGCACCGAGGGCTGCGCCGGCACGTGCCGGATCGAGGTCCGGTACGACTCCATGCGCCGCCATGCTTTCCCAGACGGCGTTGGAGACGGTGACGCAGTTGCCGCCGAGCCCCAGCGAAAAGGGCACGATGGTCTCGGAGGCGAGGGGGGTGAGACCAAGATTGCAGGCAAGCGGCATCGGCCCGAGCATGTGCGCGAGGTCGAAATGGCCGATGGCGATGCGGTCGCGGATGTTGGCCCAGGAGGTCTCGCGGTGCAGGATGAGATCGATGCCTTCGCGCGCGGCAAAGCCCAGTTCGCCGGCCGCGACCAGGACGGCGCTGTCGAACAGCGGCATGAAGCCAGCGGTGATCTGGTGCTCGGCGCCCATGTCTATTCGTCCTCCGCCGGTCCGAGAAGCCCGGCGGCAGTCACCAGGCTCTGGGCGATATCGCTGATCTTGCGGTTCTGATTCATCGCCGTCTTGCGCAGCAGCGTGTAGGCGGCTTCTTCGGTCAGGCCGCGCGACTTCATCAGGATGCCCTTGGCGCGGTCGATCACCTTGCGGCTCTCGAGTTCGCTGCGCGCCTCTTCCAGTTCGCGCGCCATGCGCGAGAAAGCGTTGAAGCGGCTCACCGCCATGTCGAGGATCGGCTTGACGCGCTCCTGCCTCAACCCGTCGACGACATAGGCCGAAACGCCGGCATCGACAGCGGCCTCGATCGAGGCTTGGTCGGAGCGGTCGACGAACATGGCGATCGGCCGCTTTACGGCGCGGGACAACTGGAACATGTTTTCCAGCATGTCGCGGTTGGGGTTTTCCAGGTCGATGACGATGACGTCGGGCTCGATCTCGGCGATGCGGCGCGCAATGCCGCTGACGTCATGGATGACGGTGACCCGCTGATGGCCGGCCTCGCGCAAGCCGGCCTCGATTATCGAAGCGCGGATGCGGTTTTCGTCGATCACCAGGACGGCGAGTGAAGTTCGGATCATGCCCGCATTGTGGGCATGCTCGGGAATTTGTGCAATGCGGCATACCCACCGGCCTTGGAAGGTCGGTGGCTAAGCCCAGAATGCTTGGTGGCGAAAAGTATCTGCCTAGCAGGAGACGCCGATCAGCCGCAGACGCGAACGTCTTCGATCACCCTGTGGTGGTGACGCCAATGCACGACCGTCTCGATGTGGCAGCGGTGGTGCCGGTGGTGCCAGCGGTAACCGTCATTGCCGTAGTCATCGTACTGAGCGTTCTGGTCGCCATTATACTGGTTGTCATAACGGCGCACATGATGACGGCGAACGACCACTCCGGAATTGTCATCCGAGGAATATTGGTTGCCGTCGTCGGACTGGATTGTCACACTTGCAGCCTGCGTAGGCGCAATCGCTGCCGCTGTCGCGGCAAACGCCAGCACCGAGGCCAAAATCAATTTCTTCATTCCATCCTCCTGAATGTTCAATGCACATAAACTCGCGGAAGAACCGGGTGTTCCGCTCAAATCCACACACGCTTTGCTACGCCGGCGACATCAAGGCGTTATCGGCCACGTGCTACAGGTGGACGAAGGCGGTCAGCGGCAGATGGTCGGAGGCCACGCGCGACAGCGGCGTGTCATGCGCTTCGACGGTCGCGATCATGCCGTGCCGGTTGGCCATGATCCGGTCGAGCGCCAGCAGTGGCAGGTTGGACGGGAAGGTGGGAACTGCCGGCGGCTGCGGGCCGAAAGTCGCGTGCAGCGTGTTCAGCGCGGAGCGGTTTCCGAGCCGCCATTCGTTCAGATCGCCGAGCAGGAGCGTCGGCTTCTCGTCGGGGCTGTTCATGAGATCGAGCACGACCTGGGCCTGCTGCGAGCGGGAGCGGCGCAGCAATCCCAGATGGGCAGCGATGATGCGCAAGGACTGATTTCCATCGAGATCGATCTCCGCCACCACGGCGCCGCGCGGTTCGAGACCCGGAAGCCTGATCTGATGCACGTCGCGAACGACGCCTCTTTTGAACAGCAGGACATTACCGTGCCAGCCATGGCCTTTGCCCGTTGCCGAAATGGGCACCGGCACGAGGCCGGTTTCCAGTTCGAGACGGTGCAGGTCGAGAAGCCCGACACGGTCACCGAAACGACTGTCGGCCTCCTGCAGGGCGATGAGGTCGGGGGCGATCTCGCGGATGACGCGGCTGGTGCGGTCGGGATCGAACTTGCGGTCGACGCCGATGCATTTGTGGACGTTGTAGGAGGCGACCAGCGTCCCGGTGACGCCACCCTTCTTCGGCGACAAGGCGTTGGCCTTGCGCATCCGCCTGTCGCGAATGGACAGGAGCACGCTGGCCGGCAGGCTGCGCCCGTTCATTCGCATAGCGCGCCCATCATCCTTGCTGTTCTCACCATGCACCTAGAAATAGAGTCTTTCGGCCGATGTTCCATGGTTGGCGACACGCTATCGGGCAAACACGTCGTTTTGTTAAAGACAGGGTTTTTCTCGGAGATAATGGTTTTTCTAGAGATAGGGCGATCCTAGCCAAAGGATGCGGTCGAACAGGCGGATGATGAACGGCCGGGCGCGCAAGGAGGCCAGCGTGACAGGGATGGCCGTTTCGATCGCCGATTCGATCCGGGTCTCGATCTCGGTGGCAAAACCTGCGTCGAGGACCTCCAGGTCGATCTCGAAGTTGAGCCGAAGCGAGCGGGCGTCGAGGTTGGAGGACCCGACATAGGCCCACACGCCGTCGATCGAAAGCAGCTTGGAATGGTCGAAGGGTCCTTCCGTGCGCCATATGCGGCAATAATTCTTCAGGATCTGGTCGAATTGGGCGGTCATGGCGCGGTCGACAAGGAAGAGGTTGTTCACCGCCGGCACCACGACATCGATCTCGACACCGCGCCTCGCCGCGGTGACCAAGGCACTGATCAGTTCCCGGTCCGGCAGGAAATAGGGCGACATCAGCCGGATCGACTTGCGCGCGACCGAGAAGGCGCCGATCACCAGTTTGTGGTTGGTTTCGTTGCTGGCATCCGGCCCCGATGCGACCGCACGCACCAGCATCGGCTGGCCGGCGGGCGGTGAAACCGGCGTGATCCGCCAGGCATCGCCCTTCAGCGCCTCCTTGGTGGCGAAGCGCCAGTCTTCCGCGGCGACCGAGAAGAGATCGGCGACAACAGGTCCGGTGACCTGGAAATGCGTGTCCCTGGCGCTGTTCGACCCGGCGAACTCCGCCGAAAAACCCTTGCGGATGTTCATGCCGCCGGTAAAGGCAACCATGCCGTCCACCACCAGGATCTTGCGGTGGGTCCGCAGGTTGGCATAGGGCAGGCGCAGGCCCATGACGATGTTGCCGTTGAAGACATCCGCCGTGATGTTGGCGCTGCGCAGATGCCCCAGGATGCTCGGGACGGAGTAGCGGGCGCCGACGGCATCGATCAGCACACGGACGGTGACGCCGCGCCGGACAGCGCCGGCCAGCGCTTCGACGAAAAGCAGGCCGACGGCGTCATTGTCGAAAATATAGGTCTCGAGCAGGACGCTGCGCTCGGCCCCGTCGATGGCCGCGCACATGGCGGGGTAGGCCTCGTCGCCGCTCTCCAGCACGTCGATTGCATTTCCCGGATTGAGCGCGCGCCGCGCCACCCTGTCGCCCAGCGTCCGGAGGCCGGTGAAGCGCTGTCCGTAGCGCTCGATGATCAACGCCTCTTCGGCGGCGACGTCGCGCTCATGCTTGGCCGACACCAGGCCATCGGCAAGCGGGCGCTGTGCGCTGATCGTGGCGCGGCGGATGCGGTTGATGCCGGCCACCAAATAGATCAGCACGCCGAGGATCGGCGACAGCACCATGACGCCGACCCAGCCGGTGGCGGCGCGGACGTCCTCCTTGGTCATGACGGCATGGGCAATGCCGATGGTCGCCATCACCACCGAGATGATCGCCAGTATTCGGGGCCAGTGAATCGCCAGGGTTTCGAACATTGCCGGGACTATCCAGCGAGCGCCCGCAGAAGGCAATGCAGCCGGCGATGTCCACACCGCCCATTGGCCGCGCGGCGCTGCCGGTTGCGTCTACGGATGCGAGAACGGCTGGCGCACGGTTATTTGAGCAAGCAAACCAGGACGCTGAAAGCGGCGTCCACCCCTGACCCCAGGAAAGCATAGAACCGGTGTGATCCGGCGTCGTCCCGTGCTGCTTTGGTCCTCCGGGGCTTCCTGTACTTTGGAACCGCATCCGTTGTATATCAAAGGGAATGAAATTGCCGATGTAAAACTTCGGCTGAAGGCGATGGGGGGCGCCGAATGATGACGTTCAACTTCGAGAGGCCGGGCGACGGCGATATGTCGGCCGATTGCCAGGATCAGTTGCTGCCTCTCATCAACGGGATCGTCCAGGCTGCGGTGGCTGCCGGCTGGAACCGGGACGACGTTCTTCTGGCTTTCGTGGAACTCGCCTGGGATCTGTACGAGAACCGATCTGTAGCAGCGGGCCGCCAATAACCGGCTACGCACGTGGCTTTCAGCCTCCATCAGTGGTTGACGAGAATACAGAATCGCATGACCGGTCGGCAAAACTCCGGGATGGCGAAGACCTCGCACCAAGCGAAAATGAGACGCTCGTCATCGCCGACCATTCTTTCCTTCCTTTCTCGAATAAAGATTTTTCTTTGCGCGTGGGAGTTCTTTCCAAGCCAAGGTGGCTGCGTTACGCTGTGGTTGGGTCGGGAAAGGGGATTTAAGGCGGCGAGACGGCTGAGGCAGTGCGAATGAAATATGCGGACGAGGCTCGGGAAAGCGGCGTTTCCCGGGGCATCGATCGGGAGCGGACAACTCGATACATCCTGGACGTCATTCCTGAAAGTGCCGGTCCGCGAAGGGCCACCGCACAAGGATGCGTGATCCTTTCCGTTCGCGGGTTCGCGGACATTCCTGGCTGGGAAACATCCCGTAGTGATGGTGCTTGCACCCATGCGGCCTGCACCGTCGGGAGGGATCTACCTATGAGCGCGACTGACGATGCGGGCCCGCTGCCATCAATCACGAATTGTTTTTGGGGGGAACGGGGACGAAGGCCTCGGGTTGAACTTCATCCGGGACATATCAGGAGGCCGAAGAATGCCGGGCGATGATCATTTCCCCGGGTCGGTTTCCCGAATCAGTTCGGCCCGGCAGCCGGAGTTCAACGCAAAAGGCGGGCTTTCTCCTCGCGGCGCACGCAAGGTGCAGGACTTCCTGCGCGAGAACTTCACCCGCAAGCTGACGCTTGCCGAGATGGCTGCGGTGTGCGCACTTTCGCCCTCTCACTTCGTGCGGGCGTTTGCCAGGACGTTCGGGGTGCCGCCGCATCAATATGTTCTCGACCTGCGGCTGGACCTTGCCGAAAGACTGCTTGCCGACAGCCGCATGACGATCGCCGACATCGCTCATTCCTGCGGATTTTCAAGCCAGAGCCATTTTACCACGGTTATGAAGAAATACCGGCAGGTGACGCCGTTGCAGGCGCGCGTTGGCGAGCTTAACGCCAAGGTTAGATGAGGATCGACTTGAGACGTTGTTTGATTCCCTGGTTTTAAAGCTCTGGCTAAAGTAACGAGCCGTTAACCTCTGCCCGGTTGCTCGGACCTTTTCTCACAAGACAGCAATATCATGAAATACCGCAAGCGGGAATCATGTCTTCCTGTCATGGATTGGAATTGTCAGACGATTCCATGCCGGCCAGCGGAGAGGGCACCATGACCGACAATCGGATTTCGAGCGGCTCGCTTGTCGTGCAGCGCCGCGCGGCGCATTTCGCCAGGCATTGGATCGCGGGGGCCGATCTGGGCTCGCGCTCGGTTCGCCGGCGCCTGATGGCCGTGCTGCGCATGGCCCATTGCGTGCTCGGGATGGGGCGTAGGCGCCTGGGGCTGGGGACTCTTGGCGCCGGCGGAAGCGTACGTTCAGCCCCGATCTCCGGCGTCAGCCTAGCGACCTTGATCGGCGGCCTGGCGGCGATCTCCACGCTCGGCCTCGCCACGCCAGCGGTGGCGCAGTATGCCGCTGGCGGCGGTTCGGCGACAGCCAGCGGCTCTATCGCTATCGGCACGACTGCGACGGCCTCTCAGCTCAATGCCGTTGCGATCGGGACCCGCTCTGTCGGGTCAACGCAATACGCAGTGGCAATCGGCCAGGATGCGCAGGCTACAGGCACCGGCGGCGCGGTGGCGGTCGGCGGCGGCGCGATCTCAAACAACATCAATACGGTAGCAATCGGCGTTCAGGCCAAGGCTACTGGGGCCGGGGCCAGCGCGTTGGGCACCAGCGCCAACGCTTCGGGAGGGAATTCC
The DNA here is from genome assembly GCF_020164715.1 of Mesorhizobium sp. ESP7-2. Taxonomy (NCBI): domain Bacteria; kingdom Pseudomonadati; phylum Pseudomonadota; class Alphaproteobacteria; order Hyphomicrobiales; family Phyllobacteriaceae; genus Mesorhizobium; species Mesorhizobium sp. ESP7-2. Next base: position 21,992 of record NZ_JAIUGQ010000047.1, on the reverse strand, counting down.
ACCGCAGTTGGTGTCGGCGCCACGGCCAGCAACAACTATGCGTTCGCCGCCGGCTACGGATCCGTAGCCAGCGCCCAATACGCGTCCACCATAGGTTATCAGGCCAATGCCGGTGGCCTGCGCGGTATCGCGTTTGGATATCAAGCAACGCAGAGCGGAATCGATTCGCTTGCCCAAGGTACCAACGCCAACGCAAGCAACCAGAATGCTATCGCGATCGGCTTCCAGTCGGTCGCGTCGGACATCAACTCCATCAATATTGGTGCGCGTACTGTCGCGGGATCCGGTGCCCTTGCGCAGGGCGCCATCGCCCTTGGGACGGATGTGACGGCATCTCAGCAAAAAACCGTCGCCATAGGTGTCCTGACCAAGGCAACGGGAACGGGCGCCACGGCGATGGGCAACACGGCCAGTGCCTGGGGCAACCAGTCCATTGCATTAGGCGTTGGTGCGCAAGCAGGCGTTCAGGCCAACGCGGCTCTGGCCAACAGCATCGCCATCGGCACCAGTGCCAAGGCCGATTCCGCCAACGCAGTGGCCATGGGCACCAATGCGGTGGCAACCGGCGGCCAGGCGGTCTCCATCGGCGCGAACAACACGGCCTATGGCAACGGCGCGGTCTCGATCGGCGATCCGAGCTACGCCAGCGGCACCGGCGCCTTCACCGGCGGCGCCAACAACATCGCCAACAGCGACGGCACGGCGAGCGCCACCGCCGCCAACCAGGCCGCTGGCGCCGTCGCCATCGGCAACAACAACAAGGCCATCGGACAAGGTTCCGTGGCGCTCGGCAACGGCTCCACGGCGGGCGCCGCCGGTCTTGCGGGCAATGTCGCGCTCGGCAATGGCGCGACGGCGGCGGCGAGTTCCGGCGACGTGGCGCTTGGCTCGGGCTCCGTGACCGCCGTGGCAGTCAGCACGCCAAGCGCCACAATCAACGGCACAACCTACGCCTTCCAGGGCACCACGCCGGCCTCGACGGTCAGCGTCGGCGCGCCCGGCGCGGAACGCACCATCACCAACGTCGCCGCCGGTCGCATCAGCGCCTCCTCGACGGATGCGATCAACGGCTCGCAGCTCGCCGCCACCAACCAAGCGGTCGACGCCATTGGCGCCGTCGTCAACAACCTCAACACCGGCGTTGGCATCAAGTATTTCCATGCCAACTCGACGGCGGCGGACTCGTCGGCGACAGGTACGGACTCGGTCGCGATCGGGCCCGTCTCGACCGCCACCGGGACGAACGCCATCGCTGCGGGTACCAATTCGAGCGCCACCGATGCCAACGCCTCGGCCGTCGGCAGCGGTGCCGTCGCATCGGCCCTCGACGCGACGGCGGTGGGCTACATATCCAAGGCCTCGGGCCAATACAGCACCGCCATCGGCGCCAATGCCAATGCGACAGCCACGTCCAGCACGGCGATCGGCCAGAACTCGCTTGCATCAGGCGTTCAATCGACCGCTCTCGGGCTGGGAGCGAATGCCGGCGCGCAGAATGCGATCGCGCTGGGCGCACTCGCCAGCGCCGGCAACGCAGGCGACGTGGCGCTTGGCTCCGGTTCGACGACCGTCGCGGCGGTCGGTACGCCCAGTGCTGTGATCAACGGCACCACTTATGCCTTCCAGGGCATCAATCCGACCTCGACGGTCAGCATCGGCGCGCCCGGCGCCGAACGCACGCTCACCAACCTGGCGGCGGGGCGGATCAGCGCGCTCTCGACCGACGCGATCAACGGCTCTCAGCTCTTCGCCACCAACCAGGCGGTGGACGCCATCGGCGCCGCCATTAACAGCATCAATGTCGGCGGCGGCATCAAATATTTCCATGCCAACTCCACGCTGGCGGATTCGCAGGCGCTGGGCACCGATTCCGTCGCGGTCGGCCCGAATGCCGTGGCCAACAATGCCGGCGACGTCGCGATCGGCCTCAATTCGGCATCGGGGCCAACCACGGTTGTCGGCGGCGCGACGATCGGCGGCGTCAACTACAGCTTCGCCGGCGGCACGCCGGCCGGCGCCTTCTCCGTCGGCTCGGCCGGCGCCGAGCGCCAGATCCAGAATGTCGCGGCCGGGCAGTTGAACGGCGGTTCCACCGACGCCGTCAATGGTTCGCAGCTCTTCGCCACCAACCAGCAGGTGACGCAGAACACCACCGACATCGCCTCCATCGGCGGCAACATCGCCAATCTCGGCAACACGATCAACAACATCGCCGGCGACACCTCGACCGCCTATACCGACGCCAATGGCGTGGGCATCCGCTATGCCCGCACCAACGAGGCCGGACTGGCGCAGACCGATTCCTTCGCGCAGGGCGTCGGTTCGACGGCCGTCGGCTACCAGGCGACCGCGACCGGCGACAGCGCGCTGGCGCTCGGACGCGGCAGCGCGGCCAGCATCGACGGCAGCGTGGCGCTCGGCTCGGGTTCGGTCTCCGATCGCGCGATCGCTCCCGCTTCCGGGCAGATCGCCGCCGGTCCGTCGAACTTCGTCCAGTACAACACCACTGACAAGACGCTGCTCGGCGCCGTTTCGGTCGGCACCGCCACCGCCTACCGGCAGATCACCAACGTCGCCGACGGCACGCAGGACCAGGACGCCGTGACGGTGCGCCAGCTGGCGGGGGCGATCGCGGCGGTCTCAGCCACCTCGACGAAGTATTTCCATGCCAATTCGACCGCCGGCGACTCGCTGGCGGTCGGTGCGGAATCGGTCGCGGTCGGCCCGACCACGGTCGTCAATGGCGACAATGGCGTCGGCATCGGCAATGGCGCCATCGTCGACCAGACGGCGCCCGGCGGCACGGCCATCGGCCAGAACGCCCATGTCATGCTGGCCGACGGTATCGCGCTCGGCACCGACTCGACAGCTTCAGGCGTCCAGTCGGTGGCGCTCGGCGCCGGCGCCCAGAGCACCTTCGCCAACAGCGTCGCACTGGGTGCCTCGTCGATCACGTCGGTCGGCGCGCAGGCCGGCTACACCGCCTTTGGCCTGACCGCCGCGCAGACTTCCGCCGGCGAAGTGTCGTTCGGCGCCGCCGGCGCCGAACGCAAGCTCACCAATGTCGCGGCGGGCTCGGCCGACACGGACGGCGTCAACGTCTCGCAGCTGCGCGGCGTCTCGCAAAACGTTTCCAACCTGTTCGGCGGCGGCACCACGGTCAATCCAGACGGCTCGATCACCGGCCCGACCTACACCATCCAGGGCAACAACTATTCGACCGTCTATGATGGCTTCACCGCTGTCGACAATGCGCTGACCAACATCAGCAATGGCGGCGGCATCAAGTATTTCCACGCCAATTCGACGCTGGCCGACTCGGTCGCCGGCGGTGCCAACGCCGTGGCGATCGGGCCGGAGAGCGTGGCGAGCGGCACCGACAGCCTGGCAGCGGGCCATGGCTCGGCAGCCGCGGGCCAAGGCGCCGTCGCGCTTGGCCAGGGCGCACAGGCCAACAACGCCAGCGATGTCGCGCTCGGTTCGGGCTCGGTGTCGCAGGCGGCAGTAGGTACTCCCAACACCGTCATCAACGGCAAGACCTATGCCTTTGCCGGGACAACCCCGACCGGAACCGTCAGCGTCGGCGACGCCGGTTCCGAGCGGACGATCACCAATGTCGCGGCCGGACGCGTATCTTCCGGCAGCACCGATGCGATCAACGGGTCGCAGCTCTACGCCACCAACACGGCGATCGAGGATCTGACCAAGACGATCGGCGGCATCGGCGGCACCGTCCAAAACACCGTGCAATACGACACCATCAACAATCCGGACGGATCGACGACCAAGACCAACAAGATAACGCTGCAGGGCGGCGACCCGAATGCGCCTGTCGTCATCTCCAATGTCGGCCCCGGCGTTGCCGGCACCGACGCGGTCAACGTCAACCAGCTGAACCTGAACCTGGCCCAGAGCAAGACCTATACCGACCAGGTGGCGGTCACGACGCTGCAGCAGGCCAACAATTATACCGACCAGAAACTGGGCCAGCTCAATTCCGACATCAGCGGCATCAGGGACGAAGCACGGCAGGCGGCGGCAATCGGACTGGCGGCGGCCTCGCTGCGCTATGACGACCGTCCCGGCAAGCTGAGCGTGGCGGCCGGCGGTGGCTTCTGGCGGGATTCGAGCGCCTTTGCCTTCGGCGCCGGCTACACCAGCGAGGACGGCCGCATCCGTGGCAATGTGTCCGGCACGGCGGCGGGTGGAAATGTCGGTGTCGGCGCCGGCCTGAGCTTCACCTTGAACTGAGGTGGATAACAGGGCGGCAATGACCAGGCGAACCGGCCATCACAGGCTAGACGCGAATCCGGGGAAACCGTCTGGTTTTCCCGGATTTGCCATGGCGTGCCTGACCTGCCTGGCGCTTGCCGGCGGGCTGGCGCCGGCTGCCGGGCAGGTGGCTTCGCCCTACAGGGTCAAGCCCTCCGACGTGATCGTGCCTCCCGACGTGAAGCTCGGACAATACCAGCGCACCATCCGTCCCTTCGAGAACTGGACGCTGATCTGCGACGAGAACCTCAAGGCGCGCAAGAAGGTCTGCAACGTCTCGCAGGTGATCGAGGACGGCGCCGGCAAGATGGCGTTCAGCTGGTCGCTAGCAGCCACCCAGGATGGCAAGCCCTACATGATCCTGCGCACCGCGCCGAACGCCAGGAGCGACGGGCTGGTATCGCTGAAGTTCGATGGGCGCGCCGAGTCGATCGACGTGCATCTGAATGGCTGCAACGAAATGGTCTGCGTCGGCATGCTGCCGGTCGGACCCCTGATGCGCCAGGAGATCGCGCAGAAGGCAACGCCGGCGATTTCCTATCCGACCGTCGATGGCCAGACCATTACCGTCACCGCAACGCTCAAGGGGCTGTCCGAGGCCCTTGCGCCAGTCAAATAACAGAGTCAGCACCGTGAGCCAGCAAGACCCATTCATCTCCGCGACGCGCAGCAATCCGACCGTTGAGCCGGACCGCAGAAGGATCGTCGAGCCGGACCGCAAGAGCAGTGTCGAGCCGCCGCGGCGGTGGCCGCGCATCGTCGGATTGTCGCTGCTGGGGCTGGTCATGATGGGCATTGGCTTTGCCGGCGCGAACTATGCCGCGATCGCCGGTCTGGTCGGCAGCCCGACGGCCGCACAGGCCGAGGCGGCCGCCCCTCCCGCGCTGCCGGACTCGCCCTTCCTCCAGCACGTCAAGCAGGCCGGCGTACAGGCCTGCTCGACCGTCTTTCCGGTGCTCGGACAGCTTTTGACGACCGGCACGAAATACAGTGTCAAATCCCTGTGGAACGACCAGGCCGCCGACAAGCACGCCGTCCAGGCCTTCGTCGGCATGGACTATGCCACGGACCGTTACAGCGGGCCGGCGGCCGGCGTGGTCTTCGCGTCGCCCACCGCTTCGGGCTGCGAGGGCGCGATGGTGCGGGTGGCGCCGTTCGCCAGTCCGTGCGCGGACATTCCGTCCGTTCTTCCGCAAGGCAGCAAGATCACCGACCATCTCGGACAGGTCGAGGTGTACGAGCTTGGCGGCAACACGGGCGAAGCGCTTCTGCTGCCGACGGGCAATACATGCGTGGTGATTTCCATCGCATCGGCGGCCAAGTGAGGATGTCAGGCGAACGGGCGAGACGCCCTGGAAAGGATTGCGGACCATGAAATCGCGACGTTTGACAGTCTTGTGCATGGCCTTGCTGTGGAGCGGACAGGTGGTCTCGGCCGACTTGGTGGAGCCGTCCGAGCCGCCACAGGAGGAGAAAGGCATCTGGGCGGCAATCGCCTACTCCCAGACCGATACCAGGTACGGCTTCTTCTGGGGCGCCGACAAGCGGCAGGAAGCGAAGGACATAGCACAGAAATATTGCGAGAATGCCGGTGGAAAAACCTGCAATGTCGTTGCCGTGTTCCGCAATCACCGCCATTGGACGGACGACGACGAGACCGGATTTCCCTACAAGCATTGCGGCGCGCTCGCCGTGGCCGACAAGGTGGAGCACCGGTTCACCCCCTGGGGCGTGAACTCGGCCGAGACCCGCCGGGAAGCGGAGGATCTCGCCCTGCAGGCCTGCGAGGCAGGGGGGATCCAATGCAAGATCCGAGAATGGGTCTGTACGTGACAGTAAACTCGGGCTCTCGAAGCCGATACTTTGGGCATTTGCCCGGCACCGAAAAGAAGGCCGCATTCATTGGTTCGTAGACATTTTTGCCTGAAGGCAATCGCCATCTGCGCGGCTGCCTTCGCTGCTTCGCTGCCGGCTGCTTTCGCGCAACAGCAGCAGGCGGCGTCGCTTCCGAACGGCGCATCGTCCCTCCAGGAAACCTATCAGGACTGGCAACTGGCCTGCGGCATGCAGGACAATGCCCGGGTCTGCACGGTCACGCAGGACCAGACGCAGAAAAACGGCCAGAGGCTTCTGGCCGTGGAATTGCGCGTGGGGCAGAAGGGCGGATTGACCGGAACCTTGCTGCTGCCCTTCGGCATCCTGTTCGACCCCGGCGTGGCGGCGCAGATCGACGACCAGCAGCCCGTCGGACCGTTGAAGTTCAGGACCTGCCTGCCGAATGGCTGCGTGGCGCTGTTTCCGATCGACCGGGCGCTGACGCAGAGGCTCAAGGCAGGCACCGAACTCAAGCTCAACGTCACCACCGCGGCCGAGACCCCGCTGAGTTTTCCGGTGTCGCTGAAAGGCCTCGGCGCCGCCCTTGATCGCATGGCCGCGCTGAGCGCACGTTGAGGAGTTCGGCCCGGGCGGACCGGCCCTGGCTGGAAATCGCAGACGGTGCGGTCGGGCGAAAGCCGTCTGCCAGCTCTGACATCCACATGAGGAACCGGCGGTGCAAGCTTCAAGGTATTTCCCTCGTTGGCTTGCCGGGTTGCTAGACTAGTATGGCGCCGGCAGGTGCTTGCCAGGGCGGCTCGATGAATCTTCTCGTGGCTGGGTTCCTTCGCCCGCTTTCCAGCCTGCCCATGACCGTTGCAGCAAGCCCCTCCCAGCCGATCGGCTGTTCAAAAGGCCCATTGCAGCGCGAGGCCGACCACGGACAGTCCCATTGTGATCGTCGCGAGCCATCCGAGAAGGCGCAGCCAACCCTCAACGGGGAATTCGCCCATGATGTCGCAACGTCCGGTCATCAGCATCATGACGATCATGACTGGGACGGCGCATATGCCGTTGATGACGGCGCTCCAGTAAAGCGCCTTGATCGGATCGATCGGCGTGAGCATGATACCCATGCCCAGCACCACCGCGGCGGCCAAGGTCGCATAAAATGCTATCGCGTGCTTCGGCTTGCGCTCCAGTCCCACTGGCCAACGGCGCGCCTCGCCCACGGCGAATGCGGCCGAGCCCGCGAGAACCGGCACCGCCAGAAGGCCCGTGCCGATAATCCCCATTGCAAAGATCACAAATGCGAATTTGCCCGCGACCGGCTCCAGGGCCTTGGCCGCATCGGTGGAGGAATTGATGTCGGTCACTCCGGCCTTGTGCAGGGTGGCGGCCGTTGTGACGATGATTGCAATGGCTATCAGGTTCGAAAAAGCCATGCCTGCCAAGGTGTCGGCGCGAATGCGCTGGAAGGCACGGGTCGCCTGCCATGGTGCCCGCTTGAGCGGCTTGGCCTTCGGGTCGATCGTCTCCTCTTCGACCTCTTGCGATGCTTGCCAGAAGAACAGGTAGGGAGAAATCGTGGTGCCGAATATGGCCAGAAGTGTCGTGAAGAACGCTCGATTCCATTCCACGTGGGGAAGAACTACCCCCTTGAGGGCCTCGCCCCATGGGATATCAGCCAGAAACGCGGCCACCACGTAGGCAAAAAGGCTCAGCGTCGTCCATTTCAGGATCGTGACGTATCGGCTGTAGTCGAGAAAGACGATCGCCAAAACGCATGCCACGCCGAACGCGACGACGTAAAGCGAGCTCGGGCCGCCCACCAGCAATCGCAGCGCGTCAGCCATCGCGCTCAGGTCCGCCCCGATGTTGATCACGTTGGCGACGAACAAAAGCAAGGCTACAAAATACATCAGGGGAGACGGGTAGTGTCGGGCCAGATTGCCGGAAATACCTCGGCCTGTCGTCCGGCCTATCCGCGCCGCTATCTCCTGGATCGCGACCATGAGCGGAAAAGTGAATACCATGGTCCAGCCGACGCTGAACCCCAGCTGGGCGCCCGCTTGGCTGTACGTGCCGATGCCCGAAGGGTCGTCGTCCGAAGCGCCTGTGATGAAACCAGGTCCGATTGTGCGCAGGAATCGCTGGAATGGCCCTCTTGCCCGAATGTTGCTCTGCTTCCCGGAGACTTCGGCGCTCATGTTGCCCATGCAGGTGCTCCAGAACGCGGTCCCTTCGATATCCGCTCGAAGCAAAATTCAGCGATCGCCGTTCGGTTCCTTTAGCTATTGCTGAAACATCGTTGGTATCTTGCTTTCGGAGGCGCCTTGCCCATCGGAATGCCGCGCATTGGGCGGCACCGTTCGCACTGACGGCCGGGCGAGCAATCGAGCCAGCCGGCTCAGGCCAAATCGCTTCTGGTCGACGGCTTTGTGGACCGATAGCGGGAGTGCGCTACCGCCTTTCCCCACATTCAGAAACCCGCGATATTTCTTGCGGTGCTGGGCATGACAGCACCCGTTTTCAGGGATGCCTCAACCTCATTCGAATGAGCTGCTACAATGCCATGAGCGCGCAGTGCCGGGGTGGAACCATTTCCTCTCGAGTGACCTCTAGGAGTGTAGCGGCGCGCCTCGTGCATGGCCGTCAACGACAAACACCGCGCTCGCTTCGCTGACGATGGACACGTGTTCCCTGGCGGCTTTACCAGCAGCAGCGCCATCGCCACGCAGGATCGCGGTGACGATGGCGTCATGCTCCTGCCAGGACTTCGCCAGGCGTCCGGCCAGCCTGAACTGGGCGCGGCGAAAGGGGGCCAGCCGGCTGCGCGTCGTCGCGGTCAATTCGTGGATGTGCGTGCTGTGGGCACCGCGATAGAGCCGGCTGTGGAACTCGGTGTTGAAGTATTCATAGTCCTCCTCGGCACCCAGCCGTACCAGCCGCGCCGAGGCCTGATGCTCGACCTCGAGCGCGCGGCGCTCGCTGCCGGTCATCCGCTCGGCGCAGAAGCGCGCGCATATGCCTTCCAACTCGGCCATGCTTTCGAACATCGAGGCGAGGTGCTCCTGCGTGACGACGGCGACGATGGCGCCCCTGTTGGGCCGCCGCTCGACCAAGCCCATGGCGCTGAGTTGGCCAAGCGCCTCGCGCACCGGCGTGCGTGACACCTCGAAGCGGGCGGCAAGCGAGACCTCGTCGAGTTTTTCGCCGGGACGCAGCACGCCGGTTACGATGCGGTCGCCGATTGCCCTCACCATCTGATCGACGGTCGTGCCCGCCCGGATCAAGCTGCGCTTTCCCGACAAAACTGCTTCGCCTCCCGTGCTTCGGTGTTCCAGGTCCCTGAAACCCTGCGGCCGAACGGCACGATCCCGACTCGGCCGCACCCGATATGCCTATGTTTTAATCTTCTTGTCAAATTGTCTGTTTTCAAGGCAAAAAGTGCATGCAATTGCCTTTCGCTTGTGCATGGTTCCTCACAAGGATGATTGATTTTATTGATGAAATTTTGAAACTCGAATTGGCACAACGATTGCATGCACTTTCTTGAGAAGGCGTTAACCGACCCGGAAAGGGTCCTATAGGGGAGCATAAGAGATGACCGACAGATTCGTGCTTAGCCGTCGCCAGTTGCTCAAGACCTCCGCCGCCGGAGCCGCATTAGGGCTTGCCTCCGCAGCCTTTCCCGTCAGCAAGGCGTTCGCCGCCGCTGCCGTGGTCGGCTTCATCTATGTCGGTCCGAAGGACGATTACGGCTACAACCAGGCGCATGCCGAGGGTGCCGCAGCGCTGAAGGGAATGGAGGGTATCACCGTCGTCGAGGAGGAGAACGTGCCGGAGACGGTCGATGTCCAGAAGACGATGGAATCGATGATCAACCTCGACGGCGCCTCGCTGATCTTCCCGACCTCGTTCGGCTATTTCGATCCCCACATGCTGGCCATGTGCGCGAAATTCCCCGACGTGCAGTTCCGCCATTGCGGCGGCATGTGGGACAAGGCCAAGCATCCGATGAATGCCGGTTCCTATTTCGGCTATATCGGCATGGGCCAGTATCTCAACGGCGTGGTCGCAGGCCACACCTCGAAGACCAAGAAGCTCGGCTTCGTCGCGGCCAAGCCGATCCCGCAGGTGCTGCTCAACATCAACTCCTTCCTGCTCGGCGCACGCTCGGTCGATCCGTCCATCACCTGCCAGGTCATCTTCACCGGCGAGTGGTCGCTGGCGGTCAAGGAAGCGGAAGCCACCAACGCGCTGGTCGACCAGGGCGCCGACGTCATCACCTGCCATGTCGACAGCCCGAAAGTGGTGGTCGAGACGGCCGCCGGGCGCGGCGCCTTCGTCTGCGGCTATCATGCCAACCAGAGCCCGCTGGCGCCCGAGAAATACCTGACCGGTGCCGAGTGGAACTGGGCCAAGGTCTACAAGATGTTCGTCGACGATCTGGTGGCCGGCACGCCGCTGCCCAACTTCACGCGCGGCGGACTGGCCGACGGTTTCGTCAAGATGAGCCCGCTCGGCCCTGCCGTCGGCGAGCCGGCGCGCAAGCAGTTCGACGCCACGCTGGCCGAAATGATGAAGGGCGGCTTCGCCGTCATCAAGGGACCGCTGAAGAGCAACAAGGGCGCTGTCGTCGCCACCGCGGGCCAGGCGTTCCCGGAGACCGCCATCGAACTCGAAAGCATGGACTATCTGGTCGAGGGCGTCGTCGGCTCGACCGCCTGATCTGAGGGGAACGGGGCGATGACGGACATGGTGACAGGAGCCGGCATGCCGGCACTATTCGGCGCCAGGGGCTACCCTCCTGCGCTGGAATGGATGGCGCGGCGGGCGGAGGCGTTCGTCATTCCGCTCGCGGCGCTGATCGTCGGCATGGCGCTGTTCAGCCTGTTCATCGCCTTGGTCGGCAAGTCGCCGGTCCTGCTCTACGAGACCATGTGGCGGGGCGGCTTCGGCTCGTGGTTCTCGGTGCAGAACTCGCTGTCGCGGGCCGCACCCTTGCTTCTGGCGGCGCTATGCGTGGCGTTGCCGGCTCGGCTCGGCCTTGTCGTCATCGGCGGCGAGGGCGCCATCGTGCTCGGCGGCGTCGCCGCCGCTGCCATCGGCGTGGCGCTAAGCGGCGCGCCTCCCTCAATCGTCATTCTTGCCATGGGCGTGGCGGGCATGGCCGCCGGCGGCATCTGGATCGGTGCCGTCGGCGCGCTACGCCACTACCGGGCGGTCAACGAGACCATCTCCAGCCTGCTGATGGCCTATATCGCCATCGCGCTGATGAACCAGTTGGTGGAGGGGCCGCTGCGCGACCCGGCCTCGCTCAACAAGCCGTCGACCCAGCCGCTGGCGGATATCTACCGCATCGGTAACATTCCGGGCATGGACGTGCATTGGGGGCTGGTCGTCGGCGTCGTCGCCTGCATCCTCTCCTGGGTGCTCATCGAAAAGACGCGCTGGGGCTTCGCCGCTCGCATCGCCGGCGGCAATGTGCGGGCAGCACAGGTGCAGGGGTTGGCCGTCGGGCCGCTCATCGTCGGCTTCACGGCGCTGGCAGGCGGCTTTGCCGGGCTCGCCGGCATGCTGGAGGTCGCCGCAGTGCAAGGCAGCGCCAACGCCTCGCTCGCGGCCGGCTATGGCTACACCGGCATCCTCGTCGCCTTCCTTGCTCGCCACAATCCGCTGGCCATCATCCCGGTCGCCATCCTGCTTGGCGGCATCGATGCCTCGGGCGGGCTGATCCAGCGCCGCATGGACCTGCCCGACGCCACCGTGCTGGTGCTGCAAGGCATGATCTTCATCGTCATCCTGTTCAGCGAAACCTTCTACGGCCGCTTCAAGGCCTTCAATCCCGATCTCTGGGTGAGGCCCGATCTCCCGAGGGAGACTGCCTGATGGACGCGACCGGCATCGGACTCTGGGGCGTGCCGCTCGCCATCCTCGGCGGCGCCATCCGCGTGTCGACGCCCTTCATTTTCGTCTCGCTGGGCGAGGCGATCACCGAGCGTTCCGGCCGCATCAATCTCGGGCTGGAAGGCACGCTCGTCTTCGGCGCCATGACCGCCTATGCGGTCGCGGTGATGACCAACTCGCCCTGGCTCGGCCTGATCGCCGCCGCCGGCGCAGGCCTCTGCTTCGGCCTGTTCCATGGCTGGATCTGCAAATTTCCGAAGGTCAACGACATCGCCATCGGCATTGCACTGATGCTGTTCGGCTCGGGTCTCGCCTTCTTCTTCGGCAAACCGTTCATCAAGCCGAAGGCGCCCAACCTGCCTGCCATTCCCTTCGGCGGCTGGTCCGACATCCCGCAGGTGCAGGCAGCGCTCGACGTCAACGTGCTGTTTCTCATCGGGGCCGTGCTGTCGGTCGTCCTGTGGTGGGCGTTCCGCAACACGCGCGCCGGGCTGATCGTGCGCGTCGTCGGCGACAGTTCGGACGCGGCCCGCGCCATGGGCCTCCACCCCGACACGGTGCGCCTGCTCGCCACCGGGGTCGGCGGCGCCCTGGCCGGCATCGGCGGCGCCTATCTGTCGCTCTATTATCCCGGCAGCTGGACCGAGCGCATTTCCTCGGGCCAGGGACTGATGGCGGTGGCGCTGGTCATCTTCGCGCGCTGGAACCCGCTCGGCTGTTTTGCCGCCGCCCTTCTGTTCGGCGGGGCAGGCGCGCTCGGCCCGGCGCTGCAATCGGTCGGCGTGACGCAGGGCTACTATCTGTTCTATGCCGCCCCCTACATCCTCACCCTCATTATCATGATCGCCACCTCGTCGCCGACACGCTCGCTCGCCGGTGCGCCAGGCGAATTGTCGATCACCAAATGACTGGAGTTTTGCCCGTGAACGCCAGAGCCGAAATCACCCAGCACACGATCGACGCAGAGCCTTATCCGTGGCCCTACAATGGCGATCTGCGACCCGACAACACGGCGCTGATCATCATCGACATGCAGACCGATTTCTGCGGGCCGGGCGGCTATGTCGACCACATGGGGTACGACCTGTCGCTGGTGCGGGCGCCGATCGAGCCGATCAAGGCGGTACTCTCGGTGATGCGGGCCAAGGGCTACACCATCATCCACACGCGCGAGGGGCATCGGCCCGATCTCGCTGACCTGCCGGCCAACAAGCGCTGGCGCTCGCGCCGCATCAATGCCGGCATCGGCGACCCAGGTCCGTGCGGGCGCATCCTGGTGCGCGGCGAGCCGGGCTGGGACATCATCCCCGACCTCTATCCGATCGAAGGCGAGCCGATCATCGACAAGCCGGGCAAGGGCTCGTTCTGCGCCACCGATCTGGAACTGATCCTCAACCAGCGCGGTATCGAGAACATCGTGCTCACCGGCATCACCACGGATGTCTGCGTGCACACCACCATGCGTGAGGCCAACGACCGCGGCTATGAATGCATGATGCTGGCGGATTGCTGCGGGGCGACCGACCACGGCAACCATCTTGCGGCGATCAAGATGATCAAGATGCAGGGCGGCGTCTTCGGCACGGTGTCGAATTCGAAGGCGCTCGTCGCGCAACTGCCGTGAGGAGGGCGCTATGAGTGGCAGCGTCAGAAAGGCCGTCGGCGTCGAAACCATCGGCATGACCATGCGCTTCGGCGGCTTCACGGCGCTGGATGCCGTGTCGGTGAAGGTGCCGGCAGGTTCCTTCCACGCGCTGCTCGGCGAGAACGGCGCCGGCAAGTCGACGCTGGTCAAATGCATGATGGGTTTTTATCACCCGGCCTCCGGCGACATGCTGGTCGATGGCCGGGAGGTCAAGATTGCCAGCCCCAGGGATGCCTCGGCGCTCGGGCTCGGCATGGTCTACCAGCACTTCACGCTGGTGCCGTCGCTGACCGGAGCGGAGAACCTCGTCATCTCGCGCGAAAAGGTGCCCGGCATTGTCGACTGGCGCAAGGAGCGGGGCGATCTTGCCATGTTCATGGAGCGCATGCCGTTCAAGCTGCCGCTCGACGTCAAAGTGGCGGAGCTTGCGGCCGGCGAGAAGCAGAAGCTCGAAATCATCAAACAGCTCTATCTCGGCCGCTCCTTCCTGGTGCTGGACGAACCAACTTCGGTGCTGACGCCCGGCGAGGCGCAGGAGGTGCTGGGGCTGGTGCGCGACATGACCAAGGCCGGCGACCTCACCGTGCTGATGATCTCGCACAAATTCCATGAGGTCACTGCCTTCGCCGACGATGTCAGCGTGCTGCGCAAGGGCAAGCTTACCGGGGCCGGCCGCGTCGCCGACCTCGGCCGCAAGGCGATGGCGGCGATGATGATCGGCGACCAGCCGATCGCCACGCTTGACAGCCGCGCGACGCCGAAACGCGATGCCGAGATCGTGCTCAAGGTCAAATCGCTGAAGGCGCCGGATCGAACCGGGCTGAAGTCGATCAGCATCGAGGACCTCGGCGTGCGCTCGGGCGAGATCGTCGGCATCGCCGGCATTTCCGGCAACGGCCAGAAGGAATTCCTGGAAGTGCTGGCCGGCCAGCGTCCGCGTGACGCCGGCGAAGTGTTGGTGCGCGGTGCCGCCTATGCGGCGACGCGCGCCGAGGCGCGGGCGCTCAATGTGCGTCTCATTCCCGAGGAGCCGCTCAAGAATGCCTGCGCGCCGAAAATGACGGTGGCCGAAAACATCTCCTTCCGCACCTTCGACATGGACGGCAATGGCAGGCCGGTGAACTGGATCAGCACCAGCGCCATCTGCGCCTTCAGCGCCCGCCTGGTCGAGCAGTTCAAGGTCAAGACCGCTTCGCTGTCCTCGCCCATCGCCGCGTTGTCGGGCGGCAATGTGCAGCGCGCGGTGCTGGCGCGCGAACTGACCGGCGAGGTCGACCTGCTGATCGTCTCCAACCCCTGCTTCGGCCTCGACTTCTCGGCGGTGGCCGAAATCCGCGCCCGCATCATGAAGACGCGCAATGCGGGTGCGGCCGTGCTGTTGATGTCGGAAGACCTCGACGAGCTGCTGGAATTGTCCGACCGCATTTTCGTCATGTCGGATGGCGCGCTGGTCTATGAGACGCCGACCGCCGGCGCGAGCGTACAGACCATCGGCGAGCATATGGCGGGACATCACTGATGGCGCAAATCGACGCGCAGCCGTTCGCCTTTGCGTTCAAGCCCGACACGATGGCGCTGGTCGTCATCGACATGCAGCGCGATTTCGCCGAGCCCGGCGGCTTCGGCGCCAGCCTCGGCAACGACGTCAGCCGCATCCAGGCTATCGTGCCGACGGTGAAGAAGCTGATCGAGGGGTTCCGCGCCGCCGGCCTGCCTGTGATCCATACGATGGAGTGCCACCGCGCCGATCTCTCCGACCTGCTGCCCGCCAAGCGCAACCGCGGCAATCCGTCGATCCGCATCGGCGATGTCGGGCCGATGGGCCGCGTGCTGATATCGGGCGAGCCGGGCACCGCGATCATCGCCGAACTTACGCCGCTGCCCGGCGAGATCGTCATCGAGAAGCCGGGCAAGGGCGCCTTCTATGCGACCGGCTTCGGTGACGAGCTGAAGCGGCTTGGCGCTCGGCAACTGGTTTTCGCCGGCGTCACCACCGAGGTTTGCGTGCAGACGACGATGCGCGAGGCCAATGATCGCGGCTATGAGTGCCTGCTCGCCGAAGATGCGACGGAAAGCTATTTTCCGGAGTTCAAGGCGGCGGCCATCGCCATGATCCGCGCCCAGGGCGCGATCGTCGGCTGGACGGCGATGACCGACCAGGTGCTGCAGGGAATCGCGAATGGCTAATCTGAGTTTTGCCGGCCTCGTCGGTGGCGGCTGGCGCGAGCTGGCGTTCGAGCCTTTTCGCGACGGCATCACGGTGCATTGGCTGCTCAAGGGCGGACCGGTCGAGCCGTCGGTGGCGATCCTCGACTATCGGGCCGGCGCCGGCGTGCCGCGCCACCGCCATGTCGGGCTGGAAACCATCGTCGTGCTCGAGGGCACACAGAGCGACGAGAACGGCGATTATCCCCGGGGCAGCGTCATCCTGAACCCGATCGGGACCGAGCATTCGGTGTGGACGAAAGACGGCTGCGTCGTGCTGATCCAGTGGGACCTGCCGGTAAATATTCTTGGGGAGGCCACATGAGCGAGATCCGCTTCGATATCGTCAGTCTGCACGCGGCCTATGCCAGCGGCGTGACTGTCGCGGATATGATCGATGCTGTGCATGCCCGCATCGTGGCGGCTGACGATCCCGGCATCTTCATCCATCTCGCCAGCAAGGCGGACATGCTGGCGCAGGCGCAAACGCTCGGACCGTTCGATCCGGTGGCCAAGCCGCTGTGGGGCGTGCCGTTCGCGGTCAAGGACAATATCGATGTCGCCGGCATGCCGACCACAGCAGCCTGCGCCGAATATGCCTATGTGCCGGAGACGGACGCTACTGTCGTGGCGCGGCTGAAGGCGGCTGGCGCGCTGGTCGTCGGCAAGACCAATCTCGATCAGTTCGCCACCGGACTGGTCGGCGTTCGCACGCCTTACCCGATCCCAAGGAACGCCGTCGATGCCAGCCTGGTGCCTGGCGGCTCGTCCTCAGGGTCAGCGGTGGCGACGGCGCGTGGCATCGTCTCCTTCGCGCTCGGCACCGACACGGCCGGGTCCGGCCGCATCCCCGCCGGCCTCAACAACATCGTCGGGCTTAAGCCGACAGTCGGCGCGCTCTCCGCCGCCGGCGTGGTGCCAGCCTGCCGCACACTTGACTGCATCTCCGTGTTCGCACTCACCGTCGACGACGCCTATGCGGTGTTCCGCGTCGCGGCGGCCGAGGACCCGGCCGACGACTATTCGCGCGCGATCAAGGTGCCGGCGCTCGAAGCGCGGCCGCCCGTGCTGAGCATCGGGGTGCCGGCGAAGAGCGACCTGAAGTTCTTCGGCGACGCTTCGATGCAGGCCGGCTTCGAGACAGCACTTAGCCTTCTGGAAACGCTTGGCTGCCGGCTGGTCGAAATTCCGTTCGGGGATTTCTATGCCACCGCCAATCTTCTCTACGAAGGCGCCTGGGTCGCCGAGCGCTACGCGGCGATCCGCGACTTCATGGACGCCAACGAGGCCGCCATGCATCCGGTGACGCGCAAGATCATCGGCGGCGCCAGAAGTCTTTCGGCGGCGGACGCCTTTCGCGGCCTCTATGCCTTGCAGGCCTACAGGGCGAAGCTCGCCCCGGTCGTCGCCTCGGTCGACCTCTTCTGCGTGCCGACCGCGCCTACGCATTACACTACAGCCGCGGTGCTTGCCGATCCGGTCGCGACCAACAGCCGGCTTGGCACCTACACCAACTTCGTCAACCTGCTCGATATGTGCGGCATCGCCGTGCCGACCGGCAGGCGCGGCGACGGCCTGCCGATGAGCGTCACCTTGCTGGCGCCGGCCGGCCGCGATGCGCTGACGGCGATGCTCGCCCGCGACCTGCATGCGCAGAGCGGCCTGCCGCTCGGCACAACGGGTTGGCCGCAGCCCGGCCCGCGGCCGGCCGCCGTGCCGCCCTGCGACGGCATGATCGACCTGGTGGTCGTCGGCGCGCATCTGTCGGGCATGCCGCTCAACGGCCAGCTCAACCAGCTCGGCGCACAATTCCTGCGAGCGACCAGGACCGCCGCCGCCTACAAGCTCTATGCGTTGGCCGGCCAGTCCGTGCCCAAGCCCGGCCTGATCCGCGTTGCCGATGGCGGCATGCATATCGACGTCGAGGTCTGGCGGCTTGGGCCGGAGGCCTTCGGCCGTTTCGTCGCCGCTATTCCGGCTCCGCTCGGCATCGGCACGGTCGAACTCGACGACGGCACCCCCGCCAAGGGTTTTCTGGTCGAAAGCGCGGGCTTGGACGGTGCCTCCGACATCTCCTCATTCGGCGGCTGGCGCCGCTTTGTCGCACGCAGCAAAGACATGGCCGACCAAAGTGAAAAGCGGCAGAACTGGCCCGCTGGCGTCCCGATCTGATTGTCGCGCAAGGCTGGCCTTGTCGGACTGGCCTATCGCACGCCGGTGGAGGCGTCCTTCTCGACAAACAGTTGCACAACGCTTCCTATCTCATGAACCCGCGATGATCAGATGCGCGGGCGTTCAGGAAGAAACGTGTTGCTCGTCATCGCCTCTGAAGTTACTTACGCGCGGTGTGCTGCATTGAAATTGTCGGCCAATTTCAACCGCAAGTGCTACCATCGAGAAAAAATTCTTTCTATATTTCAATATCTTAATGGATTTTGGTAGCGGCAGATCGCTACATCGCAAGACCGACTATTGAGCGGGCGCTCTTTTGCTATCGTCGGCAAGCATGACAGCAAGTCGGGATTGAGCGTCACGAGGTCGAAAATCACGACTCGTCGCGAATGACGGATGGGAAGGATACACAAATAATATCAGTAAGTTATCAGTATTCGTGCGCAAAAATTGTGCACGAAAGTTCTGCTTCTCTTCTTTTTTCGTTCCCACGAGAGAGCCGCCGACCGCCCTTTTTGGGCGCTCTTCTGCCGAAGGCGGCAAGCGTGCACAGAGTTCCCGGATCCGCCGCCTTTCGACTATGGAATCTTTATATCTTTGGCCTGCCGCACGAATGGAATCTTTATGCGTATCGGCCTAGCTTTGGGCATGCGGCAACGCCGGCGGGAGTGAACCGATGGCCGATGTCAATCCGAGGCTGCAACAGGACATTACTGCGTCGCCGGGTGCCGATTCGCTTTTCGGCTTGGCCGATGCTCCCGCCGCGGTACGCTATCTTGCTTCGTTTGCAATGACCGCCTTCGCGACGGTGGTGGCTGCCGGTGTCGACAGCCAGGTGGCGATCCCGAACATCTCGCTCATATTTGTGGTGCCGGTGATCATAGGGGCCGTCGGCCTAGGTTTGGCCCCCTCGCTCTTTTCGGCGATACTTGGTGCACTCGCCTACAATTTCTTCCTCACCGAGCCTCGCTACACGCTGATCGTCGATGACCCGGCAAACGTCTGGGCCATTGGACTGCTTTTCGTCGTCGGACTTATCGGCAGTGGCGTGGCCTTTACCTCCCGGCGCCGCGCAATTGAAGCGGCGCTCCTGAGGAGGCAGGCAACGATGCTGCAAAATTATAGTCGCGACGTCGCGGGGATCGACAACGCTAAGGCGATCGTCTCGATCACTTGCCACATGCTTGCAGCGCTCTTCCAAGTTCCTGTCGTCATTCTCGTTTTGGACGGCAAAAGGGTTTCCGTCGAGAAAGTCGGCAATGTAGAGCCCCAGGAAGCCGAGATAGAGGCGGCGCAATCGTCATTGGCAACAGGACTTGTCGTGAGCGCCGGAGTCTATCCGGCGTTGACCTCGCGGTTTGACTTCTGGCCCGTAAAAACAACGGCAGGGGGCCCGCGCGCGGCCATTGGGCTCGCATTCGACCCCGATGAACGTCCTGCGACGCCTTCGACGTCGGTCGATATCGTGAGTCGCT
This sequence comes from Mesorhizobium sp. ESP7-2, assembly GCF_020164715.1. Taxonomy (NCBI): domain Bacteria; kingdom Pseudomonadati; phylum Pseudomonadota; class Alphaproteobacteria; order Hyphomicrobiales; family Phyllobacteriaceae; genus Mesorhizobium; species Mesorhizobium sp. ESP7-2. The sequence continues at coordinate 2,495 of NZ_JAIUGQ010000047.1, read as the reverse complement.
TCCTGGCCCTGGCCCTTGATCGTCAATATTTCCGGCATGCTCGAACGTAAACACCCGGGAAGGCGAAAGTCAGCAAACGGCGCGAGGACAGTGACAACCGAAACGTTTGCTCTAGCCGGAGGAGCAGCTTCATGAGCAATGCCGATGCAGGCGACGGCGGGGCTGCAGCAGCACAGTCCGCTGCGCATGTCCACTCCCACCAGAGCGTGCGAATACTGGTTCTGGGCGCTCTCGGCGTCGTCTATGGCGATATCGGAACAAGCCCTCTCTATGCGTTTCGCGAAGCCCTGTTTGTTGCGGCATCGGACGGATCGGCGACACGTGAGGATGTGCTTGGCATTCTTTCGTTGATCATTTGGGCGCTGACCCTCATCGTAACGGTTAAATACGTCACATTTGTTCTCCGAGCGGACAACAAGGGCGAAGGCGGCACGCTCTCCCTGATGTCCCTGGCCGGCAGTAGTCTTCCGGCTCGCTCGGCTGCCATTTTGGTATTGGGCGTGCTTGGCGCGGCGTTGTTTACGGGCGACTCTATGATCACGCCAGCGATCTCGGTGCTCGCTGCAGTGGAAGGTCTTGAGACGGTCACGCCAGCCCTTGAGCCATACGTCTTGCCAGTCACGCTTGTCATTCTTGCAGGGCTCTTCGCGGTCCAACGATTCGGGACCGGCGCCATTGGAGGCGTTTTCGGGCCGATTACATTCGCATGGTTTCTCGCGCTGGGGGTTTCCGGAGTAAGCCACATCGTCACCAATCCCGGAGTGTTGTGGGCCGTCAATCCCTACTACGCCGTCCACTATCTCGTGGCCAATTCAGCACTTGCGCTCGGTACAATCGGCGCTGTTTTTCTAGCTGTGACCGGCGCTGAGGCGCTTTACGTCGATCTTGGCCACTTTGGCCGCAGACCGATTGTGACGGCTTGGCTGTGGATCGTGTTCCCGTGCCTTCTGCTCAACTACATTGGGCAGGGCGCCTTTGTTTTGAACCGCACCGAATTGCCGGAGAATGTTTTCTTCGACATGCAGCCTCGCTGGGCACTGGTGCCGATGGTCGTCTTGGCCACCGCCGCGACGATCATCGCCAGTCAGGCTGTGATTTCCGGGGCGTTTTCGCTGGTGCGTCAAGCCGTTCAGCTGAATCTTCTGCCGCGATTCAGCATCCTACACACATCCGAGACGCAAGTTGGCCAAATCTATCTTCCGAGGGTCAATTTGCTGCTCGGCATCGGCGTCATGATGCTGGTGCTCGGGTTCCAGAAGTCGGGCAACCTCGCATCGGCCTACGGCATCTCCGTCACCGGTCAGATGGTGGTCACGGACCTGCTTCTCTTCATCGTCATGCGCCGAATCTGGAACTGGTCAGTTACCGGCGCCCTTGCAGCGTCGGCACTGTTTCTGATCGTGGACTTGGTATTCCTCGGCTCGAACATCATTAAGGTGATCGAAGGAGGCTGGGTTACGCTGACCATTGCGTTGGTGATGTGCCTCATTATCTGGACTTGGGTGCGCGGCGGCCGCTACCTGTTCGACAAGACCCGCCGCAACGAGATCCCGCTCGATTTCCTCGCCGGCAATCTGTCGAAGAAGAAGCCCCATCTGGTTTCGGGCACGGCGGTGTTCCTGACCAGCGATCCGCTGAGTGCGCCGACCGCGCTGATGCACAGTCTCAAGCACTACAAGGTGTTGCACGAGCAGAACGTCATCCTTTCGGTGGTGACGGCGCCACAGCCGGTAGTGCCCGACAGCGAGCGGGTGAAGATGGAGACGGTCAACGAGCTGTTCATGCGAGTGACGCTGACCTTCGGCTACATGGAGCAGCCGAATATCCCGCGTGCGCTCGCGATCTGCCGCAAGCAGGGCTGGAAGTTTGACATCATGTCGACATCCTTCTTCCTGTCGCGGCGCTCGCTCAAGGCCTCGCCCAATTCTGGCATGCCGGTGTGGCAGGACAAGCTGTTCATCGGGCTGGCCCGGACGGCGGCCGATGCGACGGAGTATTTCCAGATACCGACCGGGCGAGTCGTTGAGATAGGTACCCAGGTGGTGATCTGATCCGACTGGGTTGCCCCCCGTCGAATGTGTTTCTGGGCTCTTGAAGGCGCGTACTCCCCTTGCACGCGCCGGATTGCGGTCACGCTGAGCAAGATCGTGTCCCTCTGGGTGGTGTAGCTGGCGGCATTGGTCGCCGTGCTCTCCGGCATGGGCCGGGCTGATCAGCGCGCCACGGCTGGCAGGCTGATCAGGGGATCATCGCTCATCTGGCTGATCGTTTCCAGAGTCATATATCTGGCCCGCTGCACTGCCCATTCATCGTTCTGTTCGAGCAGGATTGCGCCGACGAGGCGCACGATCGCATCGTCGTTCGGGAAGATTCCGACGACCTCGGTGCGCCGCTTGATCTCGCCAGGCGCTCGATCGGATTCGTCGAGTGGAGCTTGGCGCGATGTTCCTTCGGGAAGGTCATGTAGGCCAGCACGTCGGGCTCGGCGTCGTCCA
>NZ_JAIUGQ010000046.1:0-45794 GCF_020164715.1 Mesorhizobium sp. ESP7-2 | reverse complement strand
CGGTCGCGGTCGACGGCATTGGCGGCACCCATGGCGCCAGCTCCGTCACCGTCACCATCGTCGACGACGTGCCTGTGATTTCCTCCATTGAAAGCCAGATCGTTGCTAACTCTGCCGGCACGCATGACGGCAGTTGGTCACTTACGCCTGGGGCCGACGGATTGTCGACAATTGCGGTTTCATTGGCAAATCAGGCGAGTATACCGCTGATCGACCATTCAACCTCGACCTACGATGCGGCCACCGGCACTGCCCACTACACGGCGTTCTTCGATGCCGGAAGTACACAGCCTTACTTCACGGTCGCCATGAAATCGGATGGCACCTATACGTTTGAGGTGATCAATCCCGTACCCACCAAAGTGGTAACGGATACAACCGCTCTCGGCGCCACTGGCCTTGGCGGGAATAGCAATAGCGTTTACCTGGAGCAAATAACCGTCAAGAATCATGTCGATGCTCCCCACACAGATATATTGTTCACTGGGAATTCCGGATGGACATCAGGTACAAATTTTGGCAGTTCCGCCACTGTAAATTCGAACAACAATGGTTTGGGCATCGGTAGTGGCCAGGCCATGGACCACAATGAATCGATAACTCTAAAATTTCTTCAAGGGGACGGCGACAATAATTCTTCAACCCATTCAACGACTAAAGTTGGTATGGACCATGTCATGATCAACTTCCTGCAGGGTTCGAATGGCGGCCAAATGACGGGCAGCTATGCCGTCCATGTGGTCACTTATGACCAGTCCGGGACTGCCCACGATCAGGGCAACATGAACATCGTCAACGGCGTTCTGGATTTCACCTCGGCCAACCTGATCTATGGCATCTCAGTTGTTAACATCGGCAGTACGGGACTGATTGTTGCCGGAACCACCACCAGTGTAACAACTGCAATAGAGATACCAAACGACGTCGGGTTGCATTTCAACGTCGATATCGTGGACGGCGACGGCGACAAGGCCAGTCATGGCTTCGACATCGTTGTTGACGCCAATGATGGACACCAGGCCACGCTCACCGGCAACGCAGCCTATGATCCCAACATCCTGTCGGGCGGACCGGGCGACGATATCCTTATCGCTGCTCCGGGCTACAACATACTGGCAGGCGGAGCAGGCGCCGATACATTCAAGCTCGACCACCTCGATATCAAGGATCTCATCACCGACTATCACGGCGCCGGCCCTGGTGGCGAGGGAGACAAGATCGACCTGACTGCGTTGTTCGACAAAGGGGCCGGCACCATTGCCGACTATGTGCACTATGATACCAGCACCAAGACGCTGAGCGTCGATACGGACGGCCCGGGCAATGCGGCCAATTTCGTGGATGTGGCCGTGCTCCAGAACGGACCGACCACTCCCGGCACGATCAACATCCTTTACGACGACACGGCACACACACAGCACTCGGTCACGATTTAGCGCTTCTGCGCGCTCGCGCTCCCATGCTATGTATTAGTGATCGATAAAATCGGGGATTGGAGAGGGAAAGTATATGAAGCATTCCGCACGATTGCTGGTTTCGGCCACGGCGCTGCTCTTGGCTGGATCGACAGGCTTTGCAGCCGACATCATCGAAGGCCCGACGGCCGATTATTGCCGCACCGTCGGAACATCCAACCTCGTGCTGACCGAAAACACGGTCGACCTCACGAAACAGGTCGTGAAGCTCATGGACGAGTCGGTCGCCGTCGCCAACAGCCCGGAATGGATCCATTCGTCGCGGCCGGTCTTCGTCTGGGCATCGGAAGCCAAGGTCGCCTGCGGCATGGCTTACGGCTACCTGAAGACCAACTACAAGGACGAAGACACGCTCAACAAGTGCGAGTGTTTTCACGACCGCATGGTCGAGTACATGAACTGACCGCGGGAGCCAAAGCGCGCTGGCAGAAAATGGAATCTGACCGGCAGGTCCACGGCCCGCTGACATGGGTGGTCGCTTTCGTGCTGGCTATGTCGTTGCTCGGCTGCCAATCGAAAGGCGCGGTGTCCGACGCGCTCGATCCCGCGTCCATCCAGGCCCCCAATCAGCCCGCTGCGATTGCTGTCGCCAACGCAAGCATGGCAACGCAGTCCCTCGGCACCGGCCCCACGAAAGTCGTCATGCTGCTGCCGCTGTCCGCCTCCGGATCCGCGGGCGAAAACGGCAGAAAGATGCTCGACGCCGCCAAGCTCGCGATGACGGACCTCGGCAACCCGCTGCTGACGCTTACCATCGAGGACACAAGGGGAGACGCGACCTACTCCCAGCAACTGGCGGTAAAGGCCATTACGTCGGGTGCGAAAGTGGTCATCGGTCCGACCGAACTGGCGGCGGCGCAGCATGTCGCGAAATTGTCGGGCTCGAACCGGCCGGTGGTTCTGGCTCTTGCGGACAATTTTGCCGGTGGCCCGGGCGTCTATGCGGTATGCCTCAGCGAGGCGGACAGCGCGGCCGCGGGAGCTGGCGCGATCGCGGCCAAGGGCGGCAAGAAGTTCGTCCTGCTGGTGCCAGCGGGCGCGGGTGCCGATGTCGTCGAGAAGCGGGTCGCCAACAGCCTCAGCGTGTATGGCGCCGCACTGGCGATCACCATACCCTATACGAGCGCCGACAGCGCGGCAAAGGCGGTGGCGGACATGGGTTCGCTGGTGGACGCGCCCGATGCCGTGGTCGTTGCCAGCGGCGACAGCAATCCGTCGCCAATCCTGCTCGCCCTGAAGGCAAAGGGCATTCCTGGAAAATCGACCTCCGTGGTTGGCACGAACCGCTGGCTGGAGCATCCGACCAGCCCACTTTTCGAAGGCGCCTATGTCGCGACGCTCGACCAACACGAACCAGGTCCGATTGCGGATCGTTTCAAGGCAACCTTCAACTACGAGGCCGACACCAATGTCGCTTATGCCTATGACATGGTTGCCCTGACCGCGGGGATCGCGAGCGCTGCCGGACCCAACGGTTTCAACAGGCAGGTTTTCGAGAACCGGAGTGGATTTCGCGGATCGACCGGCTTGTTCAGGTTTCGCGCGGATGGATCCAGCGAACGCTCGATGCCGTTTTACCGGATTGAAAAAGGTGCGCTCAAACCGGTTGCCAAATCGACATCCAGCTTCTAGCGAATTGGGCGCGTCGGCCTAATGAGACAAACGGCGCGCCTTCGCATGATGGTCGCGGTCGCAAGCCTCGAGCTTCTCGTCGGCATCCTGCTGCTGGTCAAGGCAGCGACCCTGTTCCCTGTCGAACGGACCGTCACCGACCCGGCCCCGGGCGTCAGCGATGAAGCCGCGCAACACCCGGTTCGATCGATCGTCAATTCAGCCCGCAAGATTGCCGAGGATCTCATCGCACCGCCGCAGATCGAGGGATCCGACATGGAGCGGGTGGAACCTCGTCTGCCCCTTGGCGACCTCGGCCTCGCCTCACAGCCCAAGCCATCGATGCCCAAGGACTGGCCGGAAACACCGCTGTACCGTCCAGTGGCCACGTCGTCGGCTGGTTTCGACTCCATGGGGCGGAAATTGTTCATCAGCGGAACCCAGAGCGTCGAGGCCGACAGGGTCTGCCTGTTTCACGATAGTGCTTGGCCTTGCGGGCAGCGGGCGCGCGCGGCTTTCAACAACTGGATGCGCGGGCGGGCGCTGACCTGTTTCGTGCCTCCGGCGGTCGACCGCTTCCCTGTCGCGGCGACATGCAGGCTGGGCAGACAGGATGTCGGCGCCTGGCTCGTATCGAATGGCTGGGCGCTGGCCTTGCCGAGCGGCATCTATGGCAAGGCCGAAGCAACAGCCAGAACGGCGGAGATGGGAATCTTCGGCCCCCCATAGGCGGCAGCAACCGGATTCGCCACAAAGGGCCGCATCCTCTGTTCAGAACAGCTTGGCGATCTATCCCGAAGCGTCAAATTGTATTGTTCTTCGAAACCGAAATCGTAACTTGCCGGTCTTATGCTTGGCGTTCGAATGGAGATCGACGATGAGCAACGCAGCAGCTGATGTCCCGCCCCATCACGAATGGAAGAACGTCGCCTGGTTGGCGTTCCTTGGAACCATAGGCAGCCTGTGCGTCTCCCTGACCCTGAACTACCTGATGTTGTTCAGCGAGATGCTGACGCCTTTCGGGCGCAGCATGATCACCGCAACGGTTTTGCCTCTGGTGATCTGCCTGCCGCTTTTTGTGTTCATAGGCCTGAAACTGGCCGAGATTCGTCGCTATCGGCGGGAACTCAACAGGGCCGCCACCTTCGATACGCTGACCGGTTGCCTGAACGGCAGGGTCTTCACGTCGCTGATCGAGAGACGGGCGATCAAGCCTTCCGTTCCAGGCGAGCGATCGGGCGCCTTCCTGGTCATTCATCCTGAACATCTGAACGCCATCAATTTGCGCTTCGGCCTGAGTTGGGGCGACGAGGCCTTGCGCCTCATAGCCTCGACCATCCGGTCCGGCGTGCGTTCGCAAGACGTCGTCGGCCGCATAGGCGCGTCCATGTTCGGCGTCTTCCTTCCCGGAACGAGCGAGGCCGAAGCCAGGACGGTTGGCGAGCGTATCCGCGCCAATATCTCGCAGGTCTATTTTGCCCCTCAGGGCGCCGAGGAGATCCTGGCCGTCACCGTCGGGGGCGTGGTTTTCGAGCAGGACCTGGACTTCGAAGACATGTTCCGGCCGGCGGAAGAGAGCTTGTCGGGCAAAGGCGGCTTTGCACTGTCGCGTATTCAACCCGCTTCAGCCTGACGCCTTCCAAGACTGGTTCGGTTTTGCCGCAAGTTTTGCGATAACCGGGAAAGTCGATGCCTAAATCCGTGGCCTATCGCCCGCGATCCCTTCGCTACGATCCTTCGCAACGCCTAACGTGCAGCTCCTACGACCGGCGGCGCTTTCGGCGTCAGCTCGCCTCGCGCATCGCTTCCGCGGCCTGCAAGTCGACGGAGACCAACTGGCTGACACCCTGCTCGGCCATGGTCACACCGAACAGCCGGTCCATGCGCGCCATGGTGATGGGATTGTGGGTGATGATGACGAAACGTGTCTCGGTGGTCTTGGCCATCTCGTCCATGAGATTGCAGAAGCGCTCGACATTGTGATCGTCGAGCGGCGCGTCGACTTCGTCGAGCACGCAAATCGGCGCCGGATTGGTCAGGAACACGGCAAAGATCAGCGACATCGCCGTCAGCGCCTGCTCGCCGCCCGACAGCAGCGTCATGGTCTGCGGCTTCTTGCCGGGCGGACGGGCCAGGATTTCAAGCCCAGCTTCCAGCGGATCCTCGGATTCGATCAGCTGCAATTCCGCCGTGCCGCCACCGAACAGATGCGAGAACAGCCGCTGGAAATGGCTGTTCACCACATCGAAAGCGGCCAGCAGCCGCTCGCGGCCTTCGCGGTTGAGGCTCTGGATCGCTTGTCTGAGCTTGCGGATCGCCTCGATGATGTCCTCGCGCTCGGAGACGATGGTCTCCAGGCGATCGGAAAGCTCCTTCTGCTCTTCCTCGGCGCGCAAATTGACGGCGCCGAGCCGTTCGCGCTCGATCTTCAGCCGATCCAACTGGCGTTCGATCTCGGGCATCTCGGGCATCGGATCGTCGGCTTCCAGGCCGGTGTGGCGGATGACCAGATGCGGCGGCGTGTTCAGCGTTTCCTGGATGCGCGCCTCGACCTCCAGCCGGCGTTCGTCCGCCGCCGTCAGCCGTTCCTCGGCGCGGGCGCGGGTTTCGCGCGCCTCGGCCAGCGACTGGATGGCTGATGTGGCCGCCTTGTCCAGTTCGGCCTGCCTGGTCTCCGCCTCCTGCAGCCGGTCGGCGGCCGCCTTGCGCAAGGTCTCGGCTTCGGTGAGCTGCGACAGCAGCGCACGACGCTTGGCGTCGATCTCGTCGGGCGCGTCGGCCAGCCGTTCGCGCTCGGCCTCGGCCTCGGCCTTGCGTTCGCCGAGCGAGGCGATCTGTGTCGAGGCGTTTTCGGCGCGCACCAGCCAGTTGCTGCGCTCGGCGCCGATCGCGTCCAGCCGTCGCGTGCGGGCCTCGGCTTCGCGCCGCAAGCCTTCATGGACGGCGCGCGCGTCAGCCAGCGTGGCGCGGTCGCGAGAGACATTGGCCGAGGACTGTTCGAGCTGCAATTGCAGGTCGCCGAGATCCGGCGCGTCCTGCAACAACATCTCGGCCTCGACGAAAGCCGCCGACGTCTCCTCGTGGCTGTCGACGATGCGGGCGCGCACCTCGTCCAGCGCGGCACGCCGGCTCGACAGTTCACCCCCGGCCTTTTCGGCCTCGGCCAGCGCATTGCGGGCGGCGTCCAGCCGGTGCTGGGCCTCGCGTCCGGCCTGGCGCGTGGTTCGCTCCGCTTCGCTTGCCTGGCGCAGCGCCTGCTCGGCCTGCGCCAACGCTTCCTCGGCCTGGCGCAGGACGAGCGTCGCCTGCACCGCTTCGGCGTCGAGTTCGGCAAGGCGGTTCTTCTGCGCCAGCCTTTGTGCCGCGGCGGTCGGTGCATCGGCGCTGGCGGTCAGGCCGTCCCAGCGCCACAGCGCGCCCCCGCGACTGACCAGGCGCTGGCCGGGAGCCAGAAGCCCCTGCAACCGGCGGCCGTCAACGGCCTCGACGATACCGATCTGCGCCAGACGGCGGGCAAGTTGTGCCGGCGCGCGTACCACGCTGGCCAGGCTCTTGATCCCTTCCGGAAGCGCGGCGTCGCCGGGCTGGATTTCGCTTTCGCCCCAATGCGCCGGTGCGCTGCGGTCGAGCGGCACGTCGAGATCTTCGCCCAGGGCCGCTCCCAGAGCCGTCTCGAAGCCGCGCTCGACGCTGATCTGCTCCAGCACGGAAGGGAAAAGATCACCGCTGGCCGCGTTCAGGATCTTGGCCAGCGTACGCGCTTCGGTCTCGATCCCGGCCAGTTCCGCCCTGGCGTCCTGAAGCGGGGGACGAGCGGCGCTTTCGGCGCCACGAGCGTCGATGACCGACTGCTCGGCCTGCGCCACCGCAGCCTCCGACTCTTCCAGCAATGCCAGCGCCTGTTCGACCAGGATCCGTTTCTCGGTCGGATCCGGCAGGCCGGCCACCTTTGCGAGGATGTCCGACAATTCGCGGTCGACATCGGCGAGCTGGCGGGCGAAGCGATCGCGCCGCTCCGCGGTCTCGCGCAAAGTGCGTTCGATCTGATGGCGCGAGGCGGCAGCCTCGGCGCGCTCGGCGGTCAGCGCGGCGAGCCTGGCTTCGCTTTGCGCAAGCGTCGAGGCGGCCTGTTCGAATGCCGCGCGGGTCGTGGCCTCGCGCTCCGCGGCGCCTGCGTTTTCGGAGTTCAGCGCGGCCTCTTCCGCGCGCAGGCGCTCGAGAACGTCGGCGTTGTCGCGCACCATCCGCTCTTCGCGGGCGATATCGCCGTCGAACTGCTGCAACCGGCGCTCGAGTTCGGCCTGACGGGTGCGGATGCGGCCGGCTTCTTCCTCGATCTGCGACCTGGCGATCGACAGCCGCTGGAAGGCCGCGGCAGCCGCGGCTTCCGCGTCGCGCAGGTCGGGCAAGCGGTGGGCGGAGATGCCCTGCTCCTTGGCTGCGTTCATCTGCGTGGCGGCGCGGTCGCCGACGAGCGCCGTGGCCGTAGCCAGCGCCGAACGCGCCTCGCCTTCCTGCGTCTTGGCCAGTGTCCAGCGCAGATGCAAGAGCGTGGCTTCGGCCTTGCGGATGTCGGCGGACAGGTTCTTGAAGCGGGAAGCCTGGCGAGCCTGGCGCTTCAGGCTTTCGATCTGGCTTTCCAGCTCTCCGACGACATCGTCCAGGCGTTCGAGGTTCTGCTCGGCCGCCTTGAGCCGCAGTTCCGCCTCGTGGCGGCGGGTATGCAGGCCGGAAATGCCGGCGGCCTCTTCGAGAAGCGCGCGGCGCGCCTGCGGCTTGGCCTGGATCAGTTCGCCGATACGGCCCTGCCCGACCATCGAGGGCGAGCGCGCGCCGGTCGACTGGTCGGCGAACAGAAGCTGCACGTCCTTGGCGCGCGCTTCCTTGCCGTTGATGCGATAGAGCGAGCCGGCCTCGCGTTCGATGCGGCGCGACACCTGCAGTTCGTCGGCATCGTTGAAGGCTGATGGAGCCGAGCGGTCGCTGTTGTCGAGGAACAGCGTGACTTCGGCGGTGTTGCGGGCGGGACGCGTGCCCGAACCGGAAAAGATCACGTCGTCCATGCCGGACGCGCGCATGTTCTTGTAGGAGCTTTCGCCCATCACCCAGCGCAGCGCCTCGACGAGGTTCGACTTGCCGCACCCGTTCGGCCCGACAATGCCGGTCAGGCCGCGTTCGATGACGAACTCGCCGGGTTCGACGAAGGACTTGAAACCAAGAAGGCGGAGGCGCGAAAACTTCATTCACGCGCCTCATACACCGGTTCCGCAAAACTGTACCGGGGTTTTGCGGCAGGGCGCATGGCGCGTGAACAGATAGAGAGGCAAGCAGCGCCGGAGCGCTGCCGCTTCGCCGCTGAGCCGATGTCAGAGCAGAGGGTCGATGATGGCCGACATTTCCTCAATCGACATCGCCCCTTTGTAGGTCTTACCGTTGATGAAGAAGGTCGGTGTCGAGTCGACCTTGAATTCATTGGCGCCACGCTTCTGGACCGATCTCACATCGTCCAGAAGTTTCTGGTCCGTCAAGCAGGCCTCGAAGGACTCCTGTGTAAAACCGGCCAGCTTGGAGATTTGCAGCAGCGCCTCCTTGGTGTTGGAGACGCCAACCCAGTTCGCCTGCTGCCTGAACAGGACATCGACCATCGGGAAATAGTTGTCCTTGGCGCAGCGCGCCAGCATGAAACCGGCTTCTGCGCTCGGATCGAACGGGAATTCGCGCAGGATGTAGCGGGCCTTGCCGGTATCGATGTACTTCTTCTTCAATTCCGGGAAGGTGGTCTCGGCGAAATGCGCGCAGTGCGGGCAGGTCATCGAGGCGTATTCGACGATGGTGACCTTGGCGTCATCCTTGCCGAGCTGCTTGTCGGGCAGCGCACCCGGCTTCAGCAATTCGGCCATATCCACCGTGCCTTGCGCCTCCGGCACCTGGACCGCGGCGGGGGTGGCCGGCTTTGCGGCCGTTGCCGGGTCCGCGGGCTTGACATCCGCAGCCTTGGCCTGTTCGCCGGAATCGCTGCAGGCGGCGAGCAGAGCCACCGCCGGGACGGCGGCCAGCGAAGTCAGGACGTTTCTGCGAGAGAAGCTTTGACCAAACGGGGAACGGCTCATACGAATCACCTGATAAGGGTTAATTTTGCAATGCAATGGCACGAAAAAGCGAGAGTTGGCGCGAATTAAGGCATCCCTGTCCCCAATCCAATCGCGAAACCTAACAAGGGTGATCACGAAAGCGCGAGATTAACGACAAACCTATGACTGTTTCCAGTCGGAACTAGGCTTTCCTTCCGCCCAAAATGGTCGCACCCAGCCTTTCCAGCGAGGCGCGCAGCCCGTCATCCTCGATCAGCCCGACAGTATCGGCCAATTTCGCCTTTTCCGCCGCGCTCAGTGGCCTGAGGGCAGGTCTGGGCCGGGCCTTTCCGGAGCTTACCGGCTTCTGCACGATCCTGATGCGGCCTATCGCGGTAAAGCCGAGGAAGGCGTTGACCCGGTTGATGATCTCGCCGGTCTCGTGCTGCAGATGAAGCGCGGCCATGCCTTCGCAGGCGATGACCAGCACGGCCGGCTCGAACGGATCATCCTCGTGCAGGCGGCGCGGCCACTGGATCTTTTCGGGCCGCGAGTGTTTCGCGAGGCGCGGTCCGGCAATCTCTTCCCAGGACTGGACGAGACCAATCGAGATGCCGGCCCGCTTGCGCAGCACCGGGTCGAGGATCTCGGTGGCGAGATCGCTCACCGGAACGGGATTGCCGAAGGGCCTTTTCCCTGCCATGTGCGTTCTCCAGCCACGACCCAGCAGATATCGGCCAGGCCAACACAAGATCAATGGCACCAGCAGACCAGACCCGCAAGGCTCCGACAAGCAAAGCCATCTCGAACGATACGGCGTCACGCCTGCTCGCCTGGTACGACACGCATCATCGCGAACTGCCGTGGCGCATCACCCCGCGCGAGCATGCACGCGGTGTGCGGCCCGACCCGTACCGTATCTGGCTGTCCGAGGTGATGCTGCAGCAGACCACCGTCGAAGCGGTGAAATCCTATTTCCGTGCCTTTGTCGAGAAATGGCCCGACGTCGAAGCGCTGGCCGCGGCGCCGACCGAGGATGTGATGAAAGCCTGGGCGGGGCTCGGCTATTACTCCCGCGCCCGCAATCTCAAGGCCTGTGCCGATCTGGTGGCGGCGCGCGGCGGCCGGTTTCCCGACACCGAGACCGGACTCCGGGAATTGCCGGGGATCGGCGCCTATACGTCGGCGGCCATCACGGCAATCGCCTTCGACCGTCCCTCCGCCGTTGTCGACGGCAATGTCGAACGCGTCATCTCACGACTGTTTTCGATCACGACGCCGCTGAGCGAAGCCAAGGCCGAGATACGGGCCCATGTCGAGCGCATGGTGCCGGCGACAAGGCCCGGCGACTTCGCCCAGGCGATGATGGATCTCGGCGCCACGATCTGCACGCCACGCCGGCCGCGCTGCATGCTGTGCCCGCTGCGCGAGGACTGCAGCGCCGTCATTGCAGGCGATCCCGAGAATTTCCCGGTGCGGCTGCCGAAGGCCGACAAACCGCTGCGGCGCGGCGCGGCTTTCGTGGCCACGCGCGAGGACGGCTCCCTTCTCTTGCGCAAGCGACCGGAAAAGGGGCTGCTCGGCGGCATGACGGAAGTGCCGACCACCGCCTGGACAGCGCGGGTCGACGGAGCCACGACGCAAGCCGCGGCGCCTTTTCCCGGCGACTGGCGGCACGCTGGAACCATCACGCATGTCTTCACCCATTTTGCTCTCGAACTCGAAGTCTTTCGCGCCCACATCAAAGGTGATGCACTGGCAGGGTATTTCTGGTCGCCCGCCCATGAGATTTCGGGCGAGGCGCTGCCCACTGTCATGAAAAAGGCAATCGAGGCTGCGATACCCGGCGCGACGAAAAAGCCGTCGCCATTGAGTACAAAGAGGCCCCATGACTGAAATCCGCCACATCGTTTTCGACATCGGCCGCGTGCTGATCCACTACGATCCGAACATCCCGTTCAGCCGCCTCATTCCCGATGCCGAAGAGCGAAAATGGTTCTTCGACAATGTCTGCACGCATGACTGGAACATCGAACAGGATCGCGGCCGGACATGGGAAGAGGCCGAGGCGCTACTGGTTGCGGAGCACCCCGAGCACGCCGAAAACATCCGCAATTTCCGCCGCCACTGGCACGAGATGGTTCCGCACGCCTATGACGACAGCGTCGCCATCATGCTCGGCCTGATCGAAAGCGGCCATGATGTCACCATGCTGACCAACTTTGCCTCCGACACGCTTGCCGAAGCGCGCGAACGCTTCGATTTTCTGGATCGCCCGCGCGGCGTCACTATCTCCGGCGAGATCGGCAAGATCAAGCCGGACCGCGGCATTTACGACCATCACGTGGCTGCGTTCGGCCTCGAGCCGTCCGCGACGCTGTTCATCGACGACAGCCAGAAGAATGTCGACGGCGCCAAGGCCGCCGGCTGGCAAGCGGTGCTGTTCACCGATGCCGGGACGCTGCAAGCAGATCTTCAACGCTTTGGAATCAAGGCGTGATCTCTATCGGTTGCGGCGATCCGTTGAGATTTTGAATCAACGAATATGAGGCAAGCGGCAGGGGGGGTCAGCCCCCTGCCCGCTCCATGCCGAGACGGGCAATGCGGCGCAACTCGTCGATCGGGGTCAGCCCGCCGCTGCGCTCATAATGCCAGAAGGTCCAGCCGTTGCAGGCGTCTAGCCCCTGCACCTCGGCGCCGATCTTGTGGATCGAGCCGGCGCTGTCGCCGATCGCAACGGTGCCATCGGCGCGAACCTTAGCGGCCCAGCGCTTCTTGGCGTCATAGAGCGTGGCGCCGGGCGTCACCAGCCCGGTGTCGATCAGGCTGACGAAGGCGACGCGCGGCTCGGCGCGTTTGCCGGTAAGCACGGTGAGATCCGCTTCGTCGAGCGGCCGCACGGCATCGATGCGCTCATTGGCGGCGTCGATATAGGCCTGTTCGCGCTCGATGCCGACGAAGTGGCGGCCGAGGCGCTTGGCCACGGCACCCGTCGTGCCGGAGCCGAAGAACGGGTCGAGCACGACGTCACCCGGCTTGGTCGAGGCCATCATGATGCGGGCAAGCAGCGCCTCGGGCTTCTGCGTTGGATGCAGCTTGTCGCCATTGTCGTTCTTCAAGCGCTCGCCGCCGGTGCAGATCGGAAACAGCCAGTCGGAGCGCATCTGGATATCGTCGTTCGATGCCTTCAACGCTTCATAGTTGAAGGTATAGCCCTTGCCCTTCTGGTCGCGCGAGGCCCAGATCATCGTCTCATGCGCGTTCTGGAAGCGGCGGCCGCGGAAATTCGGCATCGGGTTGGTCTTGCGCCAGACCACGTCATTGAGAATCCAGAAGCCGAGATCCTGCATCTTGGCGCCGACCCGGAAGATGTTGTGGTAGGAGCCGATGACCCAGATCGTGCCATTGGGCTTCAGCACGCGGCGCGCCGCCAGCAGCCAGGCGCGGGTGAAGGCGTCATAGGCTTCAAAACTCTCGAACTGGTCCCAGTCGTCGTCGACCGCATCGACCTTGGACTGGTCGGGACGGTGCAGATCGCCGTCGAGCTGCAGATTGTAGGGCGGATCGGCAAAAATAACGTCGATCGATTTTTCGGGCAGGCGGTCAAGAGCCGCGACGCAATCGCCTTTCAGGATGGTGTCCAGCCATTCGGATTGCTGAGGAGCGTGGGAGAGCTCGTCGAGAAGACGCACGGCTGACATTTTTACACCCAATGCACGCGTTACTGTTTACTCCCCGTTATGGTTACCGATCAGCGTAAATATTCGGTGAAGGCGCGCGGATGGCCACCAGATTTGCGAAGGCCCGGTCATTGGTGTATGCCGCGCCGCTTGGACCCTGAGTGGCCATCCCTCCATCCTCCATCGTCCGGATCACCATGCCCCAGCCAGACCTTGTCATCTTCGATTGCGACGGCGTGCTCGTCGATTCCGAAATCATCGCCGCGCGGGTCGAGGCCGAATTGATCACCCTGGCCGGATATGAAATCTCGGCGGAGGAAATTGCCGAGACCTACGCCGGCCTGACCTTCAAGGACATACTGATGCGGATCGAGGAGAAGTCCAAGATCCCGTTCCAGGTGTCGCTGATCGATCGCGCCGAGGAACTGGTCGACCGCAAACTGCGCAGCGACGTGCGTGCCATCGAGGGTGTGCGCGAAGCGGTCGCCTCGGTCACGGCGCAGCGCTGCATCTGCTCCAATTCACGTTCGGAGCGGATCGAGTTCATGCTGGAGAAGGTGCATCTGCTGCCATTCTTCGCCGGGCGCATCTTCTCGGCGATGGAGACGCCGACCGGCAAGACCAAGCCGGCTCCGGACGTGTTCCTGCATGCCGCCGAAAAGCTCGCCGCCAACCCGGCGAACACCTTCGTCATCGAGGATTCCGTGCATGGCGTCACCGGCGCCAAGGCCGCCGGCATGCGCGTGATCGGTTTTACGGGCGCCAGCCACAGCTATCCCGGCCACGCCGATGCCCTGACGGAGGCCGGCGCCGAAACGGTGATCCGCCGCTGGGCGGAGCTGAAAAGCGTGATCGCGGCGCTGTCGGAATGGTCGGAAGACGCCTAGAGCATGATGCCGAAAAGTGTGAAGCGGTTTTCGGACGACATCATGCTCTATCTCTTTGATTTAGAGACGGTTCGGATTTCAGGTCGACTCGACCTGAAATCATCCGGCTCTAGGGCGGCGCGCTGGAAACTCTGCTCGCGAAGATTTCCAGCGCGTCCGACCCTTGCTTAGCCAGTGTCGTTCCCGAAGCGCGTCCGGCGGCTCGCGGAAGAAAGGTCCGAACTCAGAAAAGCCCGGAGCGGCCATCGAAGTCTGGTGACGAGCCTACGCGCGTGTCGTCAAAGTCGAGAGCTGGTCGGTGTCGTAGCGATTTCGCAGATCGGCGAGGGCTTTTGGATCCGGCGCCCCCTGCGCCGCGAGGCTGGCGAGCTCTTCGAAATAATGCTCATGGCCAGGCGGAGAAACGGTCATCAGCACGCGAGCCGGTTTCTCGCTGACATTGGTGATGTTGTGCGGCACCCCCGGCGGGATGAACAGAAAGGTTCCAGGCGTCGCGCGGATCGTCTCGTCGCCGAAATGCCACTCACACTCGCCGTCGAGCAGGTAGAAGGTCTCCTCCTGCACCCGGTGCACATGCCGCCCGGTGGCGAACTGCGGGGGGATCGTCCAATCGAACATGCTGGTGTGCCTGGTATTCTTGCCGGTTACGAGGAAAGCCATGGGATGACCACGCAGCATGACGCCCTTCTTCTCATCGGGCCTGCGGATGAAGGCATTGGCGCTCATATAACCCTCCTTTGGCTGGGCGCATGCTTTTAACAAGCATTTGTGCAACATCGGCCGTTCGTGGCGGAAAGTCGTGAATCCGTTCCCAAAAATTTGCTAAAAGACTCTGATGACCGTAAGGGGCGACCTCTACCAGTTCGGCCCGTTCCGCCTTGATCCGGAGGTGGGCATTCTCTTTTGCTGGGGTGAGCCGACCATACTTGGGCAACGCGCCGTCGCGCTGCTGCGCCTGCTGATCCAGAATGCGGGCGTTCCCGTATCCAAGGACGCGCTGATCGAGGCCGGATGGGGCGGATTGGCGGTTGCCGATAACAATTTGACGGTTCAGATCGCGGCCTTGCGCCGCGTCCTGGCTGACACGGCGAATGTCGACAGCTGGATCGAAACATTGCCGCGCCGCGGTTATCGCTATGTCGGACCGGCTGTCACCAGGGATGTTCCTGAAGCCTCGGCAGCCGTCCGCGCCGCGTCGGCGCCGACCTTGCCTGAGAAGCCTTCCATCGCGGTCCTGCCGTTCTCCAACTTGAGCGGCGATCCGCAGCAGGAGTACTTCGCCGATGGAATGGTGGACGACATCATCACAGGCCTGGCACGCATCAAGTGGCTGTTCGTCATCGCACGAAACTCGACCTTCACCTACAAGGGTCGCGTCGTGGACGTGAAGCAGGTCGGTCGCGAGCTCGGCGTTCGCTATGTCCTCGAAGGCAGTGTGCGCAAGGCCGGCGGTAATGTGCGTGTTACCGGGCAGATGATCGATGCATCGACCGGTGCGCATGTATGGGCCGAGCGCTACGACCGTAGCTCCGAAGACATCTTTGCGCTTCAAGACGAGATTGCGCTGTCAGCAGTCGGCGCAATTGCGCCGAGCGTGCGGAAAGCCGAAATCGAACGTGTCAAGCGGAAGCGGCCTGACAGCCTCGATGCCTACGATCTCGTGCTGCAAGCCCAGCCTGACGTCGATTCAGGCATGCCGAGGCAAGTGACCAGAGCGCTGCTGCTTCTTGACCGTGCTATCGGACTCGAACCGACTTATGCGCTGGCGCATGGCAATGCCGCGATGTGCCACCATTGCCTGTTTCTTCGCGCCGGCTTGCAGGAAATCAACCGTGCGTCTTCGATCCGTCACGCCCGGTCTGCCATTGTCCATGGACAGGACGACGCGCTCGCTCTGACTTGGGCCGGCTTTTCCATCGGAATGGATGCCCACGATCGCGCCGCTGCATTTACTGCATTGGAGGCCGCGCTCGCCATCAGTCCGTCATCGGCGCTGACCTACATTCTTGGCAGCGTCATCCTCGGATGGAGCGGCGAAGCCGAGCGCGCGATAGAATGGAGCGAGCAGGGTATGCGGCTAAGCCCGTTCGATTCGTGGACTTGGGCGGCATTTGACGCTCAAGCAATGAGCCATTTGCTGCGCGGTCGTTACGAAGAAGCTTGCCGTGCGGCCTACAAGTCCGTTCAAGCCAACCCGGCGCATAGTATCACTTATGTGCAATTGGCTGCCGCGCTGGCCAACCTTGGCCGATTGGATGAAGCGGAGGTGGCCGCCGCTCGCGTGCTCGAGCTTCAGCCTGGCTTTCGCTACAGCCGCCAGTTCGCAGGCGTGAATTGCGCGCCCGCGCTCGCGGAGGCTCTTGGAAGCGCACTACGACGCGCGGGACTGCCCGAGTAGCTCGGTTGACTGCGTGGGGGTCTTGGTCGGCCAGCGATGCCGCCGTTGTCCCCTGCATGTGACGATGCGCCTCGGCAAACTCGCCGCGAGGCACCTGGGCTTCGTTCAGTTCGTTGCTTTCTTCTTCTTGCGCTTCGGCTTGTCGGTCGTCGCCTTGGGCGCGGTTTCATCATAACCGGCATAGGCCTGATAGTCCGCGGCCGTTGGCGCTGGTATGACGACATTGGAATCGGTGAAGACAAACTGGGTGGCGACCGAGGGATCGGTCACCTGAACCTGGTACTGGTGGATCTGCGAATAAAGTACGTCGGTGCCATGCATTACCGCCGTGCGGATCGGCATGGTGATGGTGCCCGGCGTGAACTTCGGTCCCGGTACGATTTTGCCGGCAACCGCTATCTTCATCGTCAGTTGTCCGTCGGCACGGCTGCAATCGCGGGTCACGTCGCTGATCGACGCCTGATAAATGATCCTCGCCGAATCGTCGGGCGGCGTAGCAGCAGCGGCGTCAGCCGCGGCCTGGGCCGCGGCATCCGCGGCCGCGTCGCCGGTCTTCTTGAGCTTCGGTTTTGGCTTCTGGACCTCGTTGACATAGGTGTTGAAGAAGGCGGTGCCATCGCGCACCGTCACCCTAGGGCAATAGGCGTTCAGCTGGCTGGCAAGCACCTTGGGATCCTGTGGCGGCGGAGGCGCCGTCGGGTCCTTCTTGCCGAAACCGAGGTTCAGGATGCCATTGTCGCCTGATTGGCAGCCGGCGGCGGCAAGCATAAAGCCCGTGAGCACAAGACCCGCCAAAAAGCGACCACTTGATATACGAAACGCCATGAAACTGCACTTCCCTCTCGCAAAGCTGGTGACGTATATCAACCGCGCGGCAAAAATGCGACTAGAGCCGGTGCAGAAATTAACCACCTTGTGGTGAACGGAAAAATCAGGCGGCAAACGGATCTGTGACATGCATTATGTGAGTACCCGCGGGGAAGCGCCCGCGCTTGGATTTTCCGACGCCATCCTGACTGGGCTGGCGCGCGATGGCGGGCTCTATGTGCCGCGCGAATGGCCGCACTTCTCGCCGGCAGACATCCGCGCCATGCGCGGCCTTGCCTATCCCGACCTCGCCATACGCGTGTTGACGCCGTTTCTCGGCGGCGAGATCGCCGCGCCGGTCTTCGAGCGTCTCGTCCGCGAAGCCTATGCCACGTTCCGCCATGAGGCTGTCTGCCCGCTGGTGCAGACCGGCGCCAACACTTTTGTCCTCGAACTCTTTCATGGGCCGACGCTGGCGTTCAAGGACGTGGCGATGCAGTTGCTTGCCCGGTTGATGGACCATGTGCTTGCCGAACGCGGCCAACATGCGACCATCGTCGGCGCCACGTCGGGCGATACCGGCGGCGCGGCCATCGATGCCTTTGCCGGGCGCAGCCGCACCGACATCTTCATCCTTTTTCCGCATGGCCGCGTCTCGCCGGTGCAGCAGCGGCAGATGACCACGTCGACGGCTGAAAATGTCCATGCGCTGGCGATAGAGGGCAATTTCGACGACTGTCAGGGCCTGCTGAAGGATATGTTCAACGATCACGGCTTCCGCGACCAGGTGTCGCTGTCGGGCGTCAATTCGATCAACTGGGCGCGGATCATGGCCCAGATCGTCTATTATTTCTCCTCGGCACTCTCGCTCGGCGCACCGGACAGGCCGGTCTCCTTCACCGTGCCGACCGGCAATTTCGGCGATATCTTCGCCGGCTATGCCGCCAAGAAGATGGGCCTGCCGATCGAACGGCTGGTCATCGCCACCAATGACAACGACATATTGGCACGCACCTTTGCGACCGGCGAATACCGGACCAAGGGGGTCTTTGCGACCACCTCGCCGTCGATGGACATCCAGGTTTCGTCGAACTTCGAACGCCTGCTGTTCGAGGCCTCAAATCGCGATGCGGCAACGGTGCGGCGCTACATGGCCGGCCTGAAGCAATCGGGCGCTTTCACCATCGAAGCCGCGGAAATCGCCGGGATGCGGTCCGAATTCGACGCCGGCCGCGCCGATATGGACGAGGTTGCCGCCACCATCCGCTCGACGCTGGCAAACAGCAACTACCTGCTCGATCCGCACACGGCGGCGGCCATGCACGTGGCGGCGAGCAAGGCTGGCGCCGTGCCGATGGTGGTGCTGGGCACCGCCCACCCTGCGAAATTTCCTGCCGCCGTCGAAGCCGCCAGCGGGGTCTCGCCCGCCCTGCCCGCATGGCTAGGGGGATTGATGACATTTGAGGAAAAATACACGGTACTTCCATCGGACCTCAAAATGGTGGAAGATTACGTCAGCCGCCGCGCGCGGGCGGCGCGTTAAGGAGTACGAGCCATATGGGTGTTGAGGTAAGCCGTCTGTCGAACGGCCTGACAGTCGCCACCGAAACCCTTCCAAGTATCGAATCGGTTGCCTTGGGTGCCTGGGTCAAGTCGGGTGCCCGCAATGAACGCGAAGAAGAGCATGGCATGGCCCATCTGCTCGAGCACATGGCGTTCAAGGGGACGAAGCGGCGAAGCGCCTTCGAGATCGCCTCGGAAATCGAGGACGTCGGCGGCGAGATCAATGCCGCCACCAGCGTCGAGACCACATCCTACTACGCCAGGGTGCTCTCCGACGATGTGCCGCTGGCCGTCGACATCCTGTCCGACATACTGCAGGAGTCCGAATTCGACCCGCAGGAACTCGAGCGCGAGCAGCACGTCATCCTGCAGGAGATCGGCGCCGCGCACGACACGCCCGACGACATCGTGTTCGACCGTTTCACCGAGACGGCCTTCCGCCACCAGACCATCGGCCGCTCTATCCTGGGCACGCCCGAGACGGTAAAATCCTTCACCTCCAAGCAGTTGCACGATTTCATCGAACGCCAATACGGCGCCGAGCGGATGGTGATCGTGGCCGCCGGCGACATCAAGCACGACAAGTTCGTGCGCGAGGTCGAAAACCGGCTCGGCGGTTTCCGCAGCAAGGCCGACAGCACCATTCCGCAATACGCGCAATATGTCGGCGGCGATTTCCGCGAGGACCGCGACCTGATGGACGCGCAGATCGTGCTGGGTTTCGAGGGCCGCGCCTACCATGTGCGCGATTTCTACGCCTCTCAGGTGCTGTCGATGATTCTCGGCGGCGGCATGTCATCGCGTCTGTTCCAGGAAGTCCGCGAAAAGCGCGGCCTGTGCTACTCGGTCTATGCCTTCCACTGGGGCTTTTCCGACACGGGCATATTCGGCGTCCATGCCGCCACGGGACAGAGCGACATCGCCAAGCTGGTGCCCGTCATCGTCGACGAGTTGCAGAAGGCCGGCGAGAGCATCCTGCAGGAAGAACTCGACCGCGCGCGCGCCCAGTATCGCGCCGGGCTAATCATGTCCGCCGAAAGCCCGGCCAGCCGCGCCTCGCAGATCGCGCGGCAACTGCTCCTGTTCGGCCGTCCGATCGCAAAGGAAGAGCTGATGGAGCGGCTGGCGGCACTGACGGTCGAGCGCTTGACCGATCTGTCGTCGCGGATGTTCTCGACCAAGCCGACGCTTACCGCTGTCGGGCCCGTGGGTACGCTGGCACCATACGAGGCGATCCTCGATTCGCTTCCGGGCACGCAGACCACGGCCCGCAGGCTCGCCGTCTAAGTCCCAAGCGCCGTGTTCGCGCTCCCTTTCTTTCGCCGTGACCTGCCGGCACTGAAGGGCAACCTCGTCACGCTGCGCGTGCCGTTCACCAACGACTACCGTGAGTGGTCGGCGGTGCGCGGCGAAAGCCGGGCGTTCCTGGAGCCGTGGGAGCCGCGCTGGACCCCCGACGAACTCGACCGCACGGCATGGCGCCTGCGCATCAGTCGCTACCGCGAGGACTATGCGCAGGGAACCGCGATCGCCTTCTTCATCTTCGAGCAGTCGAGCGGCAAGCTCGCGGGCGGCATTACGCTCGGCAACATACGCCACGGCGTCTCGCAAAGCGGCCATGTCGGCTACTGGATCGGCGAGCGCTTCGGCGGCCGTGGCCTGATGACCGACGCGGTCAAGGTGGTGACCCGCTTCGCCTTCGATACGCTGAGGTTGCACCGGATCGAAGCCGCCTGTATTCCCGACAATATCCGGTCGATCCGCGTGCTTGAAAAAGCCGGATTCCGGCGCGAAGGACTTCTGCGATCCTATCTCAGGATCAACGGCATCTGGCAGGACCACTACCTCTACGCCCGGATCGCCGACGATCCGCCGGGCGCTGGAACGAAGGACTGATTTTTGACGAATTTCCTGCGAAACGGGCCGCTGTTCGCCTTTCTGCTGGCGACGATGCTGACGCTGTGCGCGGCTTCGTCGGCCTTTGCCGTCGAACCCATCAAGATCGCCCGCGACGATGTCGCGCTCGACCTGTCGCGCGCCGTCGAGATCTACCGCAACCAGGGTGAGAACTTCCAGGTGTCGACCGCGCCCGGGCCGGACGGCATCGTACGGCGCATCGAGGTCGAAGCCAACGATGCCCGCTCGACCGGCGACTGGGCTGTCTTCGCGCTCGCCAACACCACCGACCAGCAGCTCGACAGGCTGATCGTCGCGCCGCATTTCCGGCTGGTCAATTCCGGCATCTTCTGGCCGGATCTGGGCTCGACGCGCATCGCCGCCATCACACCCAGCGAAGGCTTCGCGCTCGACCGCCAGACCAGCCCCGATGCCGACGTGTTCCGGGTGACGCTGAATCCCGGCACGGTGATCACCTTCATCGCCGAACTCGCTTCGCCGAAGCTGCCGCAGGTCTACCTGTGGGATCCGGAATCCTACAAGGATTCGGTCAATTCCTACACGCTGTTTCGCGGCATCGTCATCGGCATCGCCGGCCTTCTGGCGCTGTTCCTGACCATCCTGTTCGTCGTCAAGGGGACGTCGATGTTCCCGGCGACGGCGGCCCTTGCCTGGGCGGTGCTTGCCTATATCTGCGTCGATTTCGGCTTCCTCAACAAAGTCATCGAGATCTCGCCCGGCAACGAACAGATGTGGCGGGCCGGAACGGAGGTGGCGCTGGCGGCGACCTTCGTGGTCTTCCTGTTCGCTTATCTCAACCTCAACCGATGGCACGGCCATTTCAGCTATGGCGCCCTTGTCTGGATTCTGGGCCTGCTGCTGATCGCCGGCGTCGCCATCGTCGATCCGGCGGTCGCCGCCGGCATCGCCCGCATCTCGTTTGCCGCCACGGCGCTGACCGGGCTCGGCCTGATCATCTTCCTCGGCATTCGTGGTTATGACCGAGCCATCATGCTGGTGCCCAGTTGGGTCATGGTGCTGTTGTGGCTGTGCGGGTCGTGGATGGCGATCACCGGCATGCTCGACAACGACATCGCCCAACCGGCACTTGGCGGCGGGCTGATCCTGATTATCTTGCTGATCGGCTTCACCGTCATGCAGCACGCCTTTGCAGGCGGTGCGCTGCATCAGGGGCTGTTCTCCGATCTCGAGCGACAGGCGCTGGCCGTCGCGGGGTCGGGCGATACGGTGTGGGACTGGGACGTGCTGCGCGACCGCGTGGTGACCAAACCCGATGTCAGCATCCAGCTCGGCCTGGCCCCCAACAGCCTGGGCGGGGCCGCGCGCAACTGGCTGCCGGTGCTGCATGCCGATGACCGCGACACGTTCCGCACGACGCTCGACGTCGTTCTGGAGCATCGCCGTGGCAAGGTGGCGCAGAATTTCCGCCTGCGTGGAGCCGACGGGCACTATCACTGGTTTGCCCTGCGCGCGCGCCCGGTCATCGGCTCGGACGGCGAGGTCATTCGCTGCGTCGGCACCATGGTCGACGTCACCGAACAGAAGAAATCCGAGGAGCGACTGCTGCACGACGCCGTGCACGACAATCTGACCGGCCTGCCGAACCGCGAGTTGTTCATGAACCGGCTGGAGGCGATCATCTCGATCGCCCGCACCGAAGAGAAGGTGCGGCCGACCGTCTTCGTCATCGACATCGACCGCTTCAAGCAGGTCAATGACGGGCTCGGCATCTCGGCCGGCGACACCATTCTGCTCACCATCGCGCGCCGCCTGCATCGGCTGTTGAAGCCGAAGGATTCTCTGTCGCGCTTCGCCGGCGACCAGTTCGCGCTGATGCTGCTTTCCGAGCAGGATCCCGCCCGCATCGCCGGCGTGGCCGATGCGATCAAGCACGCGATCAACAACCCGATCACCTTTGCCAAGCGCGAGATCGTGCTGACCGCCTCTATCGGCCTGATCACCTGGACCTCGGCGCAGACCTCGGCCGAGGACATGGTCAAGGACGCCGAACTCGCCATGCATCAGGCCAAGCGCTTCGGCGGCGACAGGATCGAGCCGTTTCGCCCTGCGTTCCGCACCGTCGGCACCGACCGTCTGCAGTTCGAATCCGACCTGCGGCGCGCCATCGAGCGGCGCGAGTTCACGCTGGCCTACCAGCCGATCGTGCGCCTGGAAGACGGCAGCGTCGCCGGCTTCGAAGCGTTGCTGCGCTGGGACCATCCACGCCGCGGCATGATTCCGCCGGCCGATTTCATCCCGGTCGCCGAAAGCTGCGGACTGATCGTACAGCTTGGGCTGTTTGCCATGCAGCAGGCGGCCGAGGATCTCGCAGGATGGCAAAAGCAGATCGGCGATGCGCCGCTGTCGGTCTCGGTCAACCTGTCCAGCCGCCAGCTCATCCGCCGCGACCTCGTCAGCGATGTGCGTTCCGTGATCGCACGCGCCAATTTGAAGCCTCGCTGCTTCCGGCTCGAACTCACCGAATCCCTGGTCATGGACAATCCCGAGCAGACGGCCCATGTGCTGACCAAGCTGAAGCAGCTCGGCATCGGCCTGTCGTTGGACGATTTCGGCACCGGCTATTCATCGCTCGCCTATCTGACGCGGTTCCCGTTCGACACCATCAAGATCGACAAGAGCTTCGTCGACGACAGCACGCCCAAACGCGCGGTGCTGCTCAAATCCATGGTCAACATGGCGCATGAACTCGGCCTGTCGGTGGTCGCCGAGGGCATATCGGACGAGCGCGATGCGCTGGAGCTGCGCCAGATGGGCTGCGAATATGTGCAGAGCTTCATGTTCGGCGCGCCGATGCCGGGCGACCAGGTGCTGAAGACGCTGAAGGAGCAGTATCCGCTAACCCAGGCTTGAGAAGAATCTCAGGCGTGTCCGGCGGCCATGCTGAGATGCGCGAGATCGATGCCGATCGAGGCGAGAATCCGGTCGTATTTGCGCTCGATGTCGGCGTCGAACAGCAATTCCGGCGTCGCCGGGCAGGTCAGCCAGCCATTCTCGGCGATCTCGGTTTCCAGTTGGCCGGCGCCCCAACCGGAATAGCCGAGCGCCATCAGCGCGCGGCGCGGGCCGCGCCCTGACGATATCGCCCGCAATATGTCGACGGTCGCGGTCAGGCAGATGTCGTCGGAAACGGTGAGCGAGGAGTCCACGCGGTAGTCGCCCGAATGGAGGACGAAGCCCCGGCTGCGGTCGACAGGCCCGCCGTTGCGCACGACGAAATCGCGCGCCTGCGCCGGAAGGCGGATCGCCTCCAGCTCGTTCATGATGCCGAGCTGCACCAGAAGGTCCGGAAACAGCATCTGCTGTGTCTGGTTGATGATCAGGCCCATCGCGCCTTCATCGCTGTGGGCGCAGATATAGATGACCGAGCGCGTGAAACGATCATCCTTCATGCCAGGCATGGCAATCAGGAACTGATCGTCGAGAAAGCCGCCGCCGGCGGCTGTCTTCTTGTGGCGCAACAAATCCATGCCAGGCAGGGTACCGTGTTTCCCGGGCGTCGAAAAGATGCGCCGTACCGGATTCGACCAAAGCCCATATTGCCAGGCCGGTCTTGGCTTGCCCGCGAAGGTCACGCAAATATGATATCAGCAAGGCCATGAAATCATTGCGCGGCCACGAACGGACGATCAAATCATCGCCATGCAAAGCTTGAAACTCCTGTTGCTCGGCGCCGCCATCGGATTGGCAACCTCCCTTCCCGCCACCGCCTCGTCATCCGCCTGGTACAATAGCGAGGGCGGCAAGGTGCGGCTGGTGACATCAGGCAAGCCGGACGATGCCGGCCGTATCCAGGGTGTTCTCGATATCGCGCTCAAACCCGGCTGGAAGACCTACTGGCGCGACCCGGGGGACGCAGGTGTGCCGCCGCAGCTCGACATATCGGCCAGCACCAATATTGCCGATGCCACACTGTCCTTTCCCGCGCCGCAGCGCCACGACGATGGCTATGGCAAATGGGCCGGCTACAACCACCCGGTTTCGCTGCCGGTGACGTTCACGCTGGCGACGCCAAACCAGCCGGCTGTTATCGATGCCGACATCTTTCTCGGCATTTGTGAAACCATCTGCATCCCGGTGCAGACACGGCTGAGCGTCGATCCCGCTTCCGATCCCGACAATGCCGACGACGCGGCATTGGTAAAGGCGAGTGTCACTGCATTGCCGGCGGCTGCAAAACCTGACTTCGGCGTCAAGGTGCTCCCGGGCGATCACGAGACGCTGGTGGTCGAGGCGAGTTTTCCTGGCGATCCGCAGGCAACGGATTTCTTCGTCGCCGGCGAGCGCGATTATATGTTCGGTAGTCCTTCCCGCGCGGAAAAGGACGGCAAGTTGATCTTCACCGTGCCGATCCTCGATCGCCCCTCGACGACGCCGACGGACGGCGGGCTCCACTACACGCTGACGAGTTCGGCGGGCGCGGTCGAAGGGCTGCTGCCTTTTCCTTGAGCTTGGCCGTCTCGATACCGGCTGCTGGCCAGTTGCGGAAATAGGCACGTTTCGCTATCGCAAAACGCGTCCTTCCCCAATCCCCAAGCGAGGAACTCATGACCATCTCCGTTGGCGACAAGCTGCCCGAGACGACCTTCAAGACCATGACAGCCGATGGCGCCAAGCCGATCACGTCGGCCGAGATTTTCCCGGGCAAGAAGGTGGTGCTGTTCGGCGTTCCCGGCGCTTTCACGCCGACTTGCAGCAACAACCATCTGCCCGGCTATCTCGAGAACCATGACGCGATCCTGGCGCGCGGCGTCGACACCATCGCCGTCGTTTCGGTCAACGACGTCCACGTCATGGGCGCCTGGGCGCGCTTCACCGGCGGCGAAGGCAAGATCCTGTTCCTCGCTGACGGCAATGGCGATTTCGCCAAGGCGGTCGGTCTTGACGCGGACTTGTCCGGTGGCGGCATGGGCCTGCGCTCAAAGCGGTTTTCGATGATTGTCGACGACGGCAAGGTCACCGCGCTCAATGTCGAGACCAAACCCGGCGTCGACGAGTCCGGTGCGGCTCATATTCTCGGCCAGCTCTGAAGTTCGACGGCCAGTCAGGGCGAGGCCGCAACGGCCAGCCTCGCTTGACAAGCGGCTGCGCTCCAGAACTGCCGGCTCCCCGGGGGATCAATGATGTCTGACATCTTCTGGCGCGCTATCGCGATCGGCGTCGGCGCCACTGTCCTGATGGATATCTGGGCCTTCTTCCTGCACAAGGCGTTCGGCCAGCCACGGCCGAACTGGGGGCCGGTCGGGCGCTGGGTCTGGCATCTCGGCGACAAGGTGTTTCACGACGACATCGGCGATGCGGCGCCCTATGCCCACGAGAAGGCGCTGGGCTGGGCTTTCCATTACTTCGTCGGCATCGTCTACGGCATCATCCTCGTAGTGCTGGTTGGCGCAGGCTGGCTGGCCGCGCCGACATTCTTGCCCGCCTTCATCCTCGGCATCGTCACCGTCGGGGCCGGCTGGTTTCTGCTGGCGCCAGGCATGGGCGCCGGCTGGGCGGCTTCAAAGCGGCCGAACCCGATGCGGATCCGCGCCCTCAACCTCGTGTCGCACACGGTGTTCGCGCTCGGGCTTTGGGGCACAGCGCTGCTGATCCGCTAGACAGCTACAGCATGTCGCGGCGAATAGGATTCGCCCGACCTGCTGTAAGCTTCTGATTTTATGCATGTCGTTATCCCGGAACCGAGGACACTTCCGGGCGACATGCATTAGAACAGACGGTTCAGATCCCGACGCCCGTCCACCACACGGACGATTTCAACCCAGTCGACTGGGCCATCGTCCGTGTCCGGAATGGTTTCGTAGAGCAGTACAAACGGCGCCTCCACCAGCATTCGTGCGGAGGGCCTGATATCCGGTCGCCTGACACCCATGCGCGGCTGGTCCGCCAGTTGCCGAGCCCGCGCTTCCAACTGATCATAATAACGATCGGCCGCCCGTATGTTTTCGCTGCCTATCATGATGTAGATATCGATGAGGTCAGCCGTGGCTGCGGGTGACCAGCCTAACGGCCATTCGGCGAGGCTTCCGTCAGCTTTCGCCGAGCTTCCTTTCGCAACATATCGAAATCCACAGGCTCAGATCTCCCGCTTGCCTTGCCTTCATCCCACAGCTGTCTCAGCCGGCGGGTATCGTCATGCCGCAGTTCGCGCTTGGCCAGCCAATCCCGAACCGCTTCACGCACAATCTCGCTTGCGGTGGCATACTCGCCTGCTTCCACAGCCTCGCGCATCAGGGCTGCCTGTTGCGGGGTCACAGCCACGCTCATTTTTTCAACGTTTGCCACGCTGCGTCCTTCCTGTATTGCTCCATAGTAGGAAATATTACTCCCATCCATATCCTTGAGCAACTGCTGCGCCACCAGAAGAGCCTGTGCGCCATGCCTACGCTGCCGAGCGCCCGGTCAAGACAGCCTGTCGATCGGCCGCCATCCATGGATGAGGCGGCGCGCGCCGAGATCGTAAGCGAAATAGTTGCCGCCGCCCGCCGGTTGATCCGCTTCGCGGCTGATCTGCCTGTCGCTCAGCGATAGCAGCAGGAGCGTTCCCACGCCTCCATGTCCGACGAAAGCAATGTTGCCGGCGTCGTTGACGTCGAGCACGGCTTCGACCTCGCTCACGATGCGCTGTTGCGCATCGATGGCCCGCTCCCAGCCGCGAACGCTTTCGTGTGGATTGGCGAAGAACTGATCGGCGACCGCCTCGAACTCCGGAGGCGGCAGGAAACCCGTCGCCGACCGGTCGTTCTCATGCATCCGCTGCCTGACCTGCACGGCAAGATTTAGATGCCGCCCGAGCACCTCGGCGGTTTCGATGGCCTTGCGCTCGCCCGACGACACCACACGCCCGATCGATGCGATCCACGGCTGGTCCAGCATTGCGTGTGCCCTGGCCCGGCCGACGTCGGACAGGCCCCAATCCGGTACCGGAATGGTGGTGTCGATCTGAACCTGGGGATGGGTGATGTAGTAGGCGATCGGCATGACAGAAACTCTCCAGCCGGCCGCCGCGAAACGGGAGCTCAATAGCTCTGGGTCGAACGACGAGCCTTCGAGGCCAGCGGTTGTTTTGCCTGGGCATCAGGTTTTGGCGCTGCCGCCGCCGGCCTGAAAGGCCCTTTCTTGAACGGCGCCATGCCTTCCCTTGCCAGTTCGTCGGCACGCTCGTTCTCGGTATGGCCTGCATGGCCCTTCACCCAGTTCCAGGTGACCTTGTGGCGCCGGTTGGCCTCGTCCAGCGCCTGCCAGAGCTCACCGTTCTTGACCGGCTTCTTGTCGGCGGTCTTCCAGCCATTCTTCTTCCAGCCGTGGATCCATTTGGAAATGCCGTCCATGACGTATTTGCTGTCGGTATGAAGCTCGACCGTGCAAGGCTCCTTCAACGCGTTCAGCGCCGAAATGGCCGCCAGCAATTCCATGCGGTTGTTGGTGGTTTCGGCCTCACCGCCGGAAAGCTCCTTGATGGTGCCGTTGAAGCGCAGGATGGCGCCCCAGCCGCCGGGGCCGGGATTGCCTGAACAGGCGCCATCGGTAAAGATTTCAACCTGCTTGCTCATGATGCCCCATTTTCGGCCAATCCATATTCCGAAGGAGACCTGATCGCCCGATGGAACCGCATCCTTCTGATGTATTCGGTCGGGTCGCGTTTCATCACCAGGCCGCCATCGGGCACGGTCAGCCAGTCGTAGAGCCGGGTCAGCATGAAGCGCAGCGCCGAGCCGCGCGCCAGCATCGGCAGCGCCGCCTTCTCCTCGGTGCTCAGGGGGCGCACGCTCTGGTAACCGGCAAGCAATGCCTTGCCCTTGGTAAGGTTGAAGGAAAAATCCTTCTCGAAGCACCAGGCGTTGAGACAGGTCGCGACATCGTAGGCGTAGAGATCATCACAGGCGAAATAGAAATCGATCAGACCCGAAAGCTTCTCGCCGAGGAAAAAGACATTGTCCGGGAAAAGATCGGCATGGATGATGCCCTCGGGGAGGCCCTTGGGCCAGTTCTGCTCGAAATCGGCGAAGTCGGCGTCGACCTCGGCCGCAAGGCCCGGCTCGACCTCGTCGGCGCGGCCGCGAGACGCATCCCAAAGCTTGCGCCAGCCGTCGAGTGCGAGCGCGTTCGGGCGCCTCATCGAAAAATCGGCGCCGGCCAGGTGCAGCGCCGCCAGCGCCTTGCCAACCTCGGCGCAATGCGTTGCGGCCGGTCGCCGCAGCGAAAGCCCTTCAAGGAAGGTGATGACGACCGCTGGCCGGCCGGCCAGCGTGCCGATGACGCTGCCGTCATGCGCGGTCACCGGCAGCGGGCAGGACACCCCCTTGTTGGCGAGGTGGCCCATCAACCCGAGGAAAAACGGCAGATCCGCCTTCTCGACCCGCTTTTCATAGAGCGTCAGGATGTAGGAGCCGCTGGAGGTGTGCAGCAGGAAGTTCGAATTCTCGGTGCCTTCGGCGATGCCCTTGTAGGACAGGAGATCGCCGACCGGATAGTGTTTCAGGAAAGCGCCGAGTTCGCCCTCCGCAACGTCTGTGTAAACCGCCATGGCCGTTCACGCGGCCCCGTTGACGAAGGCCATGTCGGCCGGCGTCAGTTCGACATCGCGCAATACCCGCATGACCGGAAAATCCTCTGTTTCGGTGGCCGTGATGGCCAGGTCGATGGTCACATCGAAACGCTGGCGGAACGCGTCGATGATCTCGTCGACGATGATCTCCGGCGCCGATGCCCCCGCCGACAGGCCGAGGGTCGAAATGCCGCCGATGTCATTCCACGGAATTTCGGCGGCTCGCTGCACGAGAAGCGACATGGCGGCGCCGGCGCGTTCCGCAACTTCGACGAGGCGGCGCGAATTCGAGGAATTGGGGGCGCCGACGATCAGATAGAGGTCGGCACCCGGGGCTGTGTCCTTGACCGCTTCCTGACGGTTTGTGGTGGCGTAGCAGATCGATTCCGCCGCCGGCGCCTGCAGGTCCGGAAAGCGCTCCTGCAGCGCGCGGATAATGCCGGCGGTATCCTCGACCGAGAGCGTGGTCTGGGTGACGAAACCGAGTGCCTTGGGATCGGCTGGCGCAAGTCGGGCGGCATCGGCTTCGGTCTCGATCAGCGTTACCGCGCCTTCCGGCAACTGTCCCATGGTGCCGATCACCTCGGGGTGCCCTGCGTGGCCGATCAGCAGAACGTGGCGGCCAAGCCGCTGGTGACGCATCGCCTGTTTGTGGACCTTGGAGACCAGCGGACAGGTTGCGTCGAGATAGAAAAGGTTGCGGGCCTGCGCGTCCGCCGGCACCGACTTGGGCACGCCATGTGCCGAGAAGACGACCGGCGACTGCCGATGTTCGGCCGGGATTTCGGAAAGTTCCTCGATGAAGACGGCGCCGAGGCTTTGCAGCCCCTCGACGACATAGCGGTTGTGCACGATCTCGTGGCGGACATAGACCGGCGCGCCATATTTCTTCAGTGCCAGCACTACAATCTGGATGGCACGGTCGACGCCCGCGCAAAAACCGCGCGGCTGGCAGAGCCGGATCGTCAGAGGAGGCTTGGCGATTGTGTGAAGCATTAAATCCTGCCGGTTCGTCAGCGCCGAAATGAGGTGCCCACCCCTGCCCTGTCAAGGGTATCGCTCGCGTTCAGTCCTCTTTCGCCGGCCGGCGAAGCCGTAGGATGAGTACGGCGGCAAGCGCCGCGGCAAGCCCATACCAGGTGACAGCGTATTGCAGATGGCTGTTCGGCAGGTCGATGATGGTGACGCCACCGACCGGCAGGCCGCCAGGATTTGGCGTCTTGTCGGCATCGATGAAGATCGGCACCAGCGTGAACCCGGCCGGTAGGCCGGCGCTCGCGGCCATGACGTCGCGATCCTTCCAGTAGAAGATGTTCTTCCCCACATCATTGTCGGGAAGCATCATCGAGGGTTTTGCCGGCAGCGGGTTGCGGGCAAGCCCGGTGACCGTGACCTTGCCCGTTACCTGTCCCTTGGCGCGCTTGGCGGCGTCCTTGAGGTCGTAGGGCACAAAGCCACGGTTGACCAGGACGAACCGGCCATCGTCGAGGGCCAGCGGCGTGTAGACATTGAAGCCGGCATCCCCTTCCCAGGTCGCGTAGAAATGCCGTTCGCCGGAATGCAGGAAAGTGCCGGTAACCGTGACCGGCGTGTAGTCGACGTCACCGGTCGAGTCGAATTCCTTCTCGACCTCGGCCAGCGGCAGCGGCGCCGAATGCGTGCGCTGGTCGATGGTCTGCAGCAGGCCTTCCTTCCAATGCAGGCGCTGGACCTGCCAGGTGCCGAGCGCCAGCAGGACCAAGAACAGCACAAGGCCAAGGGCGAGCAACAGCGCCGATCTCGGCCGCGAACGGCCGCCGGCCCT
Source organism: Mesorhizobium sp. ESP7-2 (assembly GCF_020164715.1). Taxonomy (NCBI): domain Bacteria; kingdom Pseudomonadati; phylum Pseudomonadota; class Alphaproteobacteria; order Hyphomicrobiales; family Phyllobacteriaceae; genus Mesorhizobium; species Mesorhizobium sp. ESP7-2. Next base: position 15,015 of record NZ_JAIUGQ010000046.1, on the reverse strand, counting down.
GACGGAAGCCTCGATCATTCGCCGCGGTCCAGCCGGCCCTCGGCCGCTTTGTTGCGGTATTGCAGGGTGAGCAGCACGCCCTTGATCAACCGGAGCGCCGTCAGGCACAGCACCAGGGCCAGCGGAATCCATATCATCAGATGCAGCCAGAGCGGCGGGCTCAGCGTCACCTCGACCCAGAGCGCCAGGCCGACGATGATGAAGCCGATGATCAGGATGACGAAGACCGCCGGCCCGTCACCGGCATCGGCGTAGGAATAGTCGAGGCCGCAATTGACGCAACGCTTGCCGACTGTGAGAAAGCCGGAAAACAGCCGCCCCTCGCCGCAACGCGGACAACGGCCGTGCAGGCCGGCCGAAATCGGATCGATCGGAGGCCAGATCGCCCTATCTTCACTCATGGTTGTCTTCATTCATGGTCATTGCTCGATGTCGATCGGTGTCCCATCGGCCACCATTGCCCAGATTTCGTCCTTGTCGGAGTCCGTAACCGCAATGCGGCCATCGGTCCAGTCGACCAATTGAAGCAGCCAACCCCACCAGCCGAAGCCGTTCGGCCTTGCGGACACGCACCAGATCATCTTCTCAGCGGCAAGAGCCGGAATGCCAAGACGACAAATGCGCAAACTGCCGAAGTCAGCCGCATCGTCATCGATCGACGATCATTGCGCCGAAAAGAAGAAGGCGGCCACGTCGCCGCGGCCGCCTTCTCTAAAATCGAAATCCCAAAGGTGGGATCAGTGACCTTCGATCACCGCGCCGGCCGACCCCCAGACGTAGATCGAGGCGAACAGGAACAGCCAGACCACGTCGACGAAATGCCAGTACCAGGCGGCCGCCTCGAAGCCGAAATGCTGCTTGGGAGTGAAGTCGCCTTTCATCGCGCGGATCAGGCAGACCAGCAGGAAGATGGTGCCGATGATGACATGGAAGCCATGGAAGCCGGTCGCCATGAAGAAGGTGGCGCCATAGATGGAATCCTTGAAGCCGAACGGCGCGTGTATGTACTCGTAGGCCTGCACCATGGTGAACAGCATGCCGAGGCCGACGGTCAGCACCAGGCCGTTGATCAGGCCCTTGCGGTCGCCATGGATGAGCGAGTGATGCGCCCAGGTGACCGTGGTGCCCGACAGCAGCAGGATGACGGTGTTGTAGAGCGGCAGGTGGAAGGGATCGAGAACCTCCATGCCCTTCGGCGGCCAGACACCACCGGTGAACGTGTGGCGTGCGTAGTTCTGCACCTCACCGGCAAAAAGGCTGGCGTCGAAATAGGCCCAAAACCAGGCGACGAAGAACATCACCTCCGAGGCGATGAACATGATCATGCCATAGCGCAGGTGCAGCGACACGACGCGTGTGTGATGACCCTCATGCGCTTCCTTGATCGTGTCCGACCACCAGGCGAACATGGTGTACAACACGATCACGATGCCGATGAAGAACAGCCAGGGATTGGCGATGTTGAAGCCGAAGATCGGGAAGGAACCGCCCTTCAAATATTCCATGAGGCAGACACCGCCAAAAGCGGTGACAAGCGCCCCGACCGATCCCAGGAAAGGCCACGGGCTCGGGTCGACGAGATGGTAGTCATGGTGTGGTTTTGCGTGCGCGTCTGCCATATCAACCCCCGAGATTTCCTTCGGTATCTGAAACTGTCTTGCTATTGCCCTTGGCCGGCTCCGAGGAGGCGACCGGCTTGTTCTTCTCGACCGGGAACATCGTATAGGACAGCGTGATCGTCTTGATGTCCTTCAGTTCCGGCACATTCACGATATCGGGGTCCACATAGAACAGGACCGGCATATCCAGCGTCTCCCCGGGCTTCAGCGTCGTATCGGTAAAGCAGAAGCATTCGACCTTGTTGAAGTATGGACCCGCCAGTTCCGGCTGCACATTGAAGGTGGCGCGGCCGGTGACGACGCGATCGAACTTGTTGGTCGCCTGGTAATGCGCCTGCACGGTCTGGCCAATCTTCATGGTCATCGAGCGCTGGACCGGCTGGAAATCCCAAGGCACACCAGCAATGTTGGCGTCGAAGCGGACGGTGATCTCGCGGTCAAGCACGTGGCCGGCATACTGCTTCTCGACACGTTGCGTCGTGCCGCCATAACCGGTCGCCTGGCAGAACATCTTGTAGAGCGGCACGGCTGCGTAGGCCATGCCGATCATGCCGGTGAAGAACGCGAGGCAAACAGCCGCGACGACGAGGTTGCCGGTTTTGCCGGCCGTCTTTCTGGGCGTCTCGACGCTCATCACATCTTGCCCGACAAATTGTGGCCGAACTTCACGATCGTCGCGATGTAGAAAATCACGACCAGCAGAGCCAGCGCTACGCCCATCGCAATCGAACGGCTGCGCTGGGCCTTCTTCTGACGATCGGTCAAGGTGACCGTCTCGAGTTCTTTCTCGACCATGGTCATGCCCCACCCATGGCAAGCGCGCGTTCGACGACACAGTCGGCCAGATAGGCAGCGAAGATGGCGAAGAGATAGAGCAGCGAATAGGCGAACAGGGCCTTGGCCGGCTTCATGGCGCGGTCGTCATCGGCCATGCCAAGCACTTTCCAGGCATACCAGACGAAACCAACGCCCAGCAGCAGAGCGGCCACGCCATAGAATGGCGTCGTGTAGCCGAGCAGCCAGGGCAGCACGCCGACCGGGGCCAGCACCAGTGCGTAGGCAAAAATCTGACGGCGGGTCGATGCATGGCCGGCGACGTTCGGCATCATCGGGATGCCGGCGCGGCCATAGTCCTCGGACTTGAACAGCGCTAGCGCCCAGAAATGCGGCGGCGTCCACAGGAAGATGATCAGGAACAGGATGATGCTTTCGAGGCTGACCGACCCGGTCGCCGCGGCCCAGCCGATAACCGGCGGGATGGCGCCCGCGGCACCGCCGATGACGATGTTCTGCGGCGTCGAGCGTTTCAGCCACATCGTGTACACGACGGCATAGAAGAAGATGGTGAAGGCCAGCAGCGTAGCGGCCAGCCAGTTGACCAGCACGCCGAGGGTCATCACCGACAGGACCGAAAGCACCAGGCCGAAGCTAAGCGCCTCGTGCGGCAGTATACGACCGGACGGAACCGGGCGGCTGGCTGTCCTGGTCATCACCGCGTCGATGTCGGCGTCGTACCACATGTTGAGGGCACCCGAGGCGCCAGCCCCGATCGCAATAGCCAGGATGGCTATCACCGCCAGCAGCGGATTGATGGTCACCGGTGCCGCGACCAGCCCGACAAAGGCGGTGAACACCACCAGCGACATGACGCGCGGCTTCAGGAGGGCGAAGAAATCGCCCGCCGTCGCTTCCGACATGCGGAAGCCCGCTTCGTCAATGCTGGTTTTGTCGACTAGGGCCATGCGTACTCAAGTCCATTATTCCGTTGGCCAAAACCGCCGGCGGACCGGCGGTTTCGCATTCGAGTGGGAGCCGCCTTACTTGATCTTCGGCAGCTGCTCCCACTGGTGGAAGGGCGGCGGCGAAGGCAGCTGCCATTCGAGAGTCGTTGCGCCCTCGCCCCATGGGTTGGCGCCGGCCACCCGCTTCTTCTGGAAGGCTTCGAACACGCAGTAGAGGAAGATCAGGACGCCGACGGCCGAGATATAAGAGCCGATGGACGACACATAGTTCCAGCCCGCAAACGCGTCGGGATAGTCGATGGTGCGGCGCGGCATGCCGGCGAGGCCGAGGAAGTGCTGCGGGAAGAAGATCAGGTTGACGCCGACGAAGGTGACCCAGAAGTGGGTGTTGGCGATGACAGGCGAATACATGTAGCCGGTCATCTTCGGGAACCAATAATACCAGCCGGCGAAGATGGCGAACACCGCGCCCAGCGACAGCACGTAGTGGAAGTGCGCGATGACGAAATAGGTGTCATGCAGCGAACGGTCGAGGCCGGCATTGGCCAGCTGGACGCCCGTGACGCCGCCGATGGTGAACAGGAAGATGAAGCCCAGCGCCCACAGCATCGGCGTCTTGAACGAGATCGACCCGCCCCACATCGTAGCGATCCAGGAGAAGATCTTCACGCCCGTCGGCACCGCGATGACCATGGTGGCGAAGACGAAATAGCGCTGCGTGTCGAGCGACAGGCCGGTCGTGTACATATGGTGCGCCCAGACGATGAAACCGACGGCGCCGATCGCGACCATGGCGTAGGCCATGCCGAGATAACCGAACACCGGCTTCTTCGAGAAGGTCGAGATGACGTGGCTGATGATGCCGAAGCCCGGCAGGATCAGGATATACACTTCCGGATGGCCGAAGAACCAGAACAGGTGCTGGAACAGCAGCGGATCGCCGCCGCCATCGGGAGCGAAGAAGGTGGTGCCGAAATTGCGGTCGGTGAGCAGCATGGTGATGCCGCCGGCCAGAACCGGCAGGGACAGCAAGAGCAGGAACGCGGTGACCAGCACCGACCAGGCAAACAGCGGCATCTTGTGCAGCGTCATGCCCGGGGCGCGCATGTTGAAGATGGTGGTGATGAAGTTGATTGCGCCCAGGATCGAGGACGCACCGGCGATGTGGATCGACAGGATCGCCAGATCCATCGCCGGTCCGGGCTGGCCCGAAGTCGACAGCGGCGGATAAAGCGTCCAGCCACCACCAACACCGTAAGCACCTGGTGCGCTTGGCATGAACATCGAGGTGAGCAACAGGATGAAGGCCGGCGGCAGCAGCCAGAACGAGATGTTGTTCATGCGCGGGAACGCCATGTCCGGAGCACCGATCATGATCGGCACCATCCAGTTGGCAAAACCGCCGATCAGGGCCGGCATGACCATGAAGAAGATCATGATCAGGGCGTGCGCTGTGGCGAAGGCATTGTACATGCTCTTGCCGCCGTCGACCGCGGCGTCACCGTTCATGCCGTAGACCATCTGCGCCAGGCCGCTGAAGATCTGGATGCCAGGCTCCTGCAACTCCATGCGGATGGCGACCGACAGCGCGCCGCCGATGATACCGGCCATGATCGCGAAGATCAGGTAGAGCGTACCGATGTCCTTGTGGTTGGTCGAATAAACCCACCGCACCCAGCCATGATACGGCTTGTGGTCGTGCCCGTCGTCAGCTGCAGCGTCTGCCATGTTCCGCTCCGTTCCCTAAATCTTGCTAACCCGCGGCATCAATTGCCGGCGGCCGCTACCTTGTTCTGGCCATCGACCTCGGCCATGAGCGTCTTGTTGGCGCCCGGCAGATTGGTCTTGGCTGCCGCCAGCCAGGTCTTGAACTGCGCATCCGAGACGACACGGATGGCGATCGGCATGAAGGCGTGGTCCTTGCCGCAGAGCTGCGAGCACTGACCATAGTACAGGCCTTCCTTCTCCGCCTTGAACCAGGTCTCGTTGGTACGGCCCGGAATGGCGTCAATCTTGATGCCGAACGACGGCATGGCGAAGGAGTGGATCACGTCGGTCGCGGTGACGAGCACGCGGGTCATGGTGTTGACCGGCACCACCAGCTCATTGTCGACCGCGAGCAGGCGCGGATAGACCTTGCGGTCTTCCTTGCCGGCGGCGGCGCGGTCACCGTCCTGGAGGATCGCGGAGTTGAAGGCGAGCGTGTTGTCGGTCTGGTACTCGTAGTCCCAGTTCCACTGGTTGCCGGTCGCCTTGACCGTCAGCTTGGCCTCTTCCGGCGGAGTGTATTGCGCGGTCAGGAGCTGGAACGAGGGAATGGCAAGGCAGAGCAGGACGACTACCGGGCCGACGGTCCAGATCACCTCGATCAGCGTGTTGTGGCTGGTCTTGGAGGGAACCGGGTTCGCGCTCGCGCGAAACCTCACGATGCAGTAGGCGAGGAGAAGGAGCACCAGGATGGTGATCGGAACGATGAACCACATCGTGTAGTTTCCGAACCACTCGATCTGCCGCATCATGTCGGTCGCCGGCGCCTGGAAGGTGGTCTCCCACTCCACGGGCTGATCGGCATGGGCGGATGTGCCGGCAAAAATCGTGGCGGCGGCACAAGCACTCAGAAACTTGGCACTTGCTAGAAACCTGGCGCCAGCTAGGAAATTTCTCATCGCCCTCTTCGTCTCCCAGTTCCTCGCGGCTTTGCCAACGAGAATAACGAACAATGCCGGGACGGGAATCCCGACAGTCTCAAGGTGGTTCAAACCATACTCTTTTTCCCTCCGCAAGAAAGGAGCGGTCGAAACCGTGCGGCATTTTTGCGCGCGAGCTGGCGTGGCTCGTCCGGGGCAATGGCCATGGTGGCGAATCGGGTCTATTCGGCGGGCTGTCCGTCCTATGCCGGCGACCGGGCAAAGCGTCGTAATTCAGGCGAATTTGGCAGGGAAAAGCGCTGTTCGGGACAGTCCGGCCGCGGTCTCGTCCTTTACTTGGCATTGGCGCGGCTTAAAGTGCCGTGATTCGCAATGGAGCCGTCATGAACTCTTGGCTTTCGAGACTGAGGCATACGCGACCGGGACTCTCGAGAACCCTGGCGAACGCCGTGTTTCTCGCTGTCCTGTCCGCGGCCGGTCTGTTCGTCGCTGGTCAAGCCGATGCCGCCCAGCCGAGCGGCACGGTGCGCTCGACGCATGGTGCCTGGTCGATCATTTGCGACACGCCGGCCGGAGCCACCTCGGAACAATGCGTGATGATGCAGAACGTCGTCGCCGAGGACCGTCCGGAGATGGGGCTTTCGGTCGTCGTGCTGCGCACCGCCGACAACAAGGCCGAGATCCTGCGCGTGCTGGCGCCGCTCGGCGTGCTGTTGCCGAACGGCCTCGGCCTCAACGTCGACGGCAAGGACATCGGCCGCGCCTATTTCGTGCGCTGCTTCCAGGACGGCTGTTATGCCGAGGTCATTCTCGAAAAGCCGCTGCTCGACACGCTGAAGACCGGCACGTCGGCAACGTTCATCGTCTTCCAGACGCCTGAGGAAGGCATCGGCATCCCGGTCGACCTCAAGGGTTTCGCCGAAGGCTTCGCCGCCCTGCCCTGATCGCGGCTTCGCGCTGAACCAGACCTGGACGCGGCTTTTGCCGACGCCAGACGCATGCCTTGCATCCAGTGGACGGTGTCATTCGTGGGCGCCGATCTTCATTGCCGATTGTACGCGCGCGGCTTCACGCCTACATCGGGGGAAAGCAATCATCCCACGGACGGACGCGCCATGAACAGCCTGATCGGCCAATTCGACATTTCAGACGACCGCATCAAGCAGATCGTCGCCGACACCATCAAGGGCGCCGACGACGGCGAGCTTTTCCTCGAATACAGCGAGAGCGAGGCGCTGATGTTCGACAACGGCCGGCTCAAGACCGCCAATTTCAACACCGACCAGGGCTTTGGCCTGCGGGCCGTCGCCGGCGAAGCCAGCGGCTACGCCCATTCCAGCGACCTGTCCGAGGCATCGCTGCTGCGCGCGGCCGAAGCCGTGTCGACAGTTAAAGGTGGCTATTCCGGTACGCTTGCCGCAGCCCCCGCCCGCACCAACCGCCACCTCTACGGCGACGAGAACCCGATCCCCTCGCCTTCCTTCGAGGCCAAGGCGAAGCTGCTGCAGGAAATCGACGCCTGGCTGCGCGCCGAGGATCCGCGCGTGCGCCAGGTGACGGCCTCGATCGCCGCGTCCTGGCAGCATGTCGAGATCGTTCGCGCCGACGGCCAGGTGGTGCGCGATATCAGGCCGCTGGTCCGCGTCAACGTCTCGGTCGTCGTCGGCGACGGCGACCGCCAGGAGAGCGGCTCCTATGGCATGGGCGGACGCAAGGCGTTCGGCGACTTCCTGATCGAGGATAGCTGGAAGGACGCCGCCAGGGAGGCACTCAGGCAGGCGCTGGTCAATTTGGAGGCGATCCCGGCCCCGGCCGGCACTTTCGACATCGTGCTGTCCAGCGGCTGGCCGGGCGTCATGCTGCACGAAGCCGTCGGGCACGGACTGGAAGGCGATTTCAACCGCAAGAAGACATCGGCCTTCGCCGGCCTGATGGGGCAGCAGGTGGCCGCCAAGGGCGTTACGGTCGTTGACGACGGCACCATCCCCGAACGGCGAGGGTCGCTGACCGTCGACGACGAAGGCACGCCTTCGGCCCGCAACGTGCTGATCGAGGACGGCAAGCTGGTCGGCTACATGCAGGACCGGCAGAATGCCCGGCTGATGGGCATGAAAGCCACCGGCAACGGCCGGCGCGAAGGCTATGCGCACCAGCCGATGCCGCGCATGACCAACACCTACATGACCTCGGGCGACATGGAGCCGGACGAGATCATCGCTTCCGTCAAGAACGGCATCTATGCCGTCTCCTTCGGCGGCGGCCAGGTCGACATCACGTCGGGCAAATTCGTGTTCGGCTGCACCGAGGCCTACATGATCGAGAACGGCAAGGTGACGCAGCCGATCAAGGGTGCCATGCTGATCGGCAACGGGCCTGACGCCATGCACCGCGTCACCATGGTCGGCAACGACATGAAGCTCGACAATGGCATCGGCATGTGCGGCAAGGCCGGCCAGGGCGTACCCGTCGGCGTCGGCCAGCCGCATCTGAGGATGAACCAGATGACGGTCGGCGGCACGCGGGTTTGAGGCTCGGTCCGGTATCATCACCCGCCGAGTGATGTTTCCGGACGCAGGTGCCCTCGACCATGCCCATCGTCGTCCTGACAGGTGCGGGCATTTCGGCGGCCGGACCTTGAAGTGAACACAATCCCATTAACAAATTATTAGGTCTTTGACTGCCTGGGCTGCCTTTGGCGCACGAACGCAGCGCCAGTTCCTCGTTGCGGTGGTGGTTTTGGCAATGCGGCACTCCCCCGTCCTGGCTCTCCGGCTTGGCCTTGTTTCGTTGATTGGCGCGACATCGCTGCTAGCCGGCCCGGCGTCGGCGCAGTCGACATTGTTCAGGTCGCGATCGACCCAATATGCCATCGATGGGTTGCGCTCGGCCTCCGTGGGTGGAAGCACCAGCGTCCCCTATGGTTGGATCGATTTCTGTCATCGCAGACCAAAAGAGTGCAAGGTGCCTGCTCTGCCGGCTGTGAACGTCAAGCTGACAGCGCGGACCCTCCGCATCCTCAAACGGATAAATCAGAAGGCGAACAGTTCCATCAAACCGGTCAGCAATTTCGACCACTGGGGCACGATGATGGACCACTGGGACTATCCGGTGGACGGCAAGGGCGACTGCAAGATCTACGCGCTCTACAAGCGCAAGCTCCTTCAGGAGGCTGGATTTCCCCGGCAGGCACTGTTGATGACGGTCGTGCGCGACCTCAACAATGAAGGCCACACCGTCTTGACAGTGAAAACCGACCGAGGCGATCTCATCCTCGACAATATGGTCGACGAAATCAGGCCCTGGAACGCGACCGGCTATTATTTCCTGAAACGTCAGTCGCAGCAGAATCCGAACGTCTGGTTATCGATCAACCAGCGGGGCGGCACCGCGAAGCGAATATTGCCCGACTCGTAAAGGCTGGAGCGTTTCACCGTTCTATGGAGACGGCGAACCGCTCTATTCCTTGCTTAAATTGCGAACAGAGGGCCAGGGCGAAGTCGCCGCTTTCCCGGAATTGCTCTCGCCGCGACCGGAGCGGTCTTCTTCGATCGCCTGACGCTTCATCAACCTGATGCCTCTACCTCGCAAGTTCACGGGCCGGAAAATCCGGCCCATGAACGGGGGCGTCGCCGCCCTCGGCCGAGCAAGCCTGCCGGGCTATTGCTTGCAGGGCGGCTCCCCAGGATGCCCGCAGGTCGGCTTTTTGTTTCCCTGTGGCGGCTGCTCCCTAGGTTGCTGCGGCAGGCGTCGTTGCTGCTCCTGAGGCTGAGGCCTCGGCTGTTGCTGCAGGCGTCTCTCTTGCACCTGAGGCTTCGGCTGCGCCTGGAACTTCGGTCTTTGCGGACTCAGCACCTGCACGTTCGGCCTTTGCTGCTTGAAGTTGCGCTGGACGTTGGTGCTCGCACCGGCGGAACCATCTTGACCGTTCGGCAACCTGCGGAACCTCCTATTCCCATTGGCCGAACCCTGATTTTGGTCGGAGAACGCGTTCGGATTGTTCTTCCTGAGCCGCTCCTGCACGCTCGGCCGGTTGTCGGCCGGCGCACCATTGACGGTCGGCAGCTTGCGGAGCTTCTTGCCCCTTTCGCTTCCGTTGGCCGAGCCTTGATCGCTCGATCCGACAGCCGTTTGGCCTGCCGACAGATCCTTGCGGGTCAGCTTCTTCGGCTTGCCTCGGCCGGACAACGCATTCGGGTTGTTCTTCCCGGGCCTCTGCTGAGCGTTCTGCCCGTTCTCGCCCTGCGCGCCATTGACGGTCGGCGGCTTGCGGAACTTGCCATTCTTGCCCTGACCGTTGACAGCTCCGTTCTGCTGGCCATTGCCGGTAACGGCGGCACCGGCATTTCCGGTAGGCTGCTGGTTGCCGCTCACCGTGCCTTGCTTGCCCGGCACTTTCCGGTTTGGCGCGTTCTGGCCGTTGAGCACCGGCTTGCCGTTGACGAGCGGCAGCGTCTTGCCATTGGCCCCCGGCAAGGCGTGGTCGGTAGAGCGCTTGCCCGTCTTCGACTGTGGCGTCGCACCCGGCTGCTGGCCTTGCGTGGCAGCCTGGCCGGGCTTCAGAGGCTGGCCGCCCTGACTCTGCTTCGACAGCACGGCCTTTTTCTGCAGCAGAGGCGGCAGCGCCACCTTGGCCGCGAGCGCGGCCGCGCCCGCACCAACGGCCATCTTCTGCCCGGTGGTTAGACCGCCGCTTGGCTGCCCGGCCTGATTGGCGGTCTCGTTGATCGTCGTATTGTTGATGTTGTTGATGACGGTCGTGTTGTGGATGTTGTTGAAGATGATGTCGTTCGGCGGCGGCACGATGTGACGCGGCGGGTTGATGAACGCAGGTATCGGCACGAACACCGGCGTCGGCAGGACGAAGACGTCGACCGGCGGCGGCGGCGCCGCCAGCACGACGAAATCCGGCGGCGGCGGCGGCAGGAAGATCACCGCGATCGGCGGTGGCGGCTCGAAGTCGAAATCGGGATCGTCGAAATAGAGCACCGGCCTGTCGACGTAGACGATTTCCTCCTCCGGCGGCGGCGGCAAATCATACTCATAGACGGTGAACTCCGCCGGGGGCTCCAGGGCAGCGTCGAAATGTTCGAGCCGCCGGCGCCCGTCCCAAGCATGCGGACCATGCGGATAGCGCCGCAGATAAGACCAGTAAGCTTCCGGCGTGTCCTGCAGCCAGGTCTCGCGCCACGTGATCGCCTCGCGGCGCGCGGCTATCATGGCGCGCACGCGCTTGGCCATCGGATCGTGTGGATAGGTGACGAGGAAATCCTCGTAGCCGCGCATCGTGTCGCGGTCGAGAGCCGCGACGTAGGCGTCATGAGCGTTGAAATCGCGGATCGCCCTAGTCCGGTCGGCCCGGGATTCGGCCTCCGAAACCTTGGGTGCAGGCGCGTCCGCAGCACGGTCGAAGAAGACGAACGGCGCAATAATTTTCGAGGCGTTCCATGGCACTTCCGCGCCTTGCGTCACCTCGTTGACACGCAGCCGTGTGCGATCGAACACGTCGTCAAGCGACAAGCCTCCATCGCGTATCATCTCGGCGAGCGCCTGAGCATAGGCGCCGTACGGGCCTTTGCCTTCCGGCGCGACTGTTCCCGGAGCCGCATTGAACGCAATCAGCATGTTCGGGTCGGGATCGACCAGCGCGAGACCGCCGGCCAGCGGCTGGCTCATTTTTGGGAAGGCATTCGGCCGGGCCGCATCGAGGACGACGATATTGACCTTCGCCGGCAGTCCGGCCAGGGACTTGGTGATATCGGAGAGGCGCATGGCCTGCAGCGGCACGTCGGCTGGACTGGCGATCTGGGCGTCGACCGGCAAGAAATAGTTCTCACCTTCGAACTGCACGCCGCGGCCGGCGAGGTACACGAAAACGGTCGCGTCGGGACCGGCAGCGGAGACCTTGCCGAGGAAATCGCGCAATGCGCCGCGCAGCGATTCCTGATCGACATCGCGCGCCCCGACCACATCGAACCCGGCCGCCTGCAAGGTCTGCGCGATCAGGCCCGCATCATTGGCGGCGGTCGCGAGCTCGCCGGACTGATACGCGCCATTGCCGATGACGAACGCCAAGCGCCTTTCACCTTGCGCGAGAGCCCCGGTCGCCGAGCTGACCGCGAAAAAGATAAGAACGACGATGAGGCCGGTGAATTTCTGAAGCGTCTGCATGTCCGCTATCGCCATCGGTTCATATTAGTAACGACGAATGGGTCGAAATGTTTCCCAAAGATGCGAAATTAGGAGCCCGCGCAAAGGCGGCTTTTGGGGCGCAATTTCGTCGAAAGAACAGAGGCTTCAGAAATTTCCTGCGAACCGGCGGTCGTGAACTACCGCCGCCGCTTCGGCTTCTCCAGCAGCGCGACGGCCTCGACATGGGATGACCACAGGAACTGGTCGATCGGCGTCACGCTTTTCAACGCATATCCGCCGTCGATGAGGATGCGCAGGTCGCGAGCCAGCGTCACCGGGTTGCAGGACACTGCGGCAACGAATGGAACATCCGAGCGGGCGATCTGCTTCGACTGATCCTCTGCGCCGGCGCGCGGCGGATCGAAGACCAGGCCGTCGAAGGTGTTCAACTCCTTGAATGTCAGTGGCCGTCGAAACAGGTCGCGCCGCTCGCCCGTCACCCGCTTGATGCCTGTCGCGAAGCGGGATCCCCGGTCGAGCGCCGAAAGTGCGGCCGCATCGCCTTCGACCGCGTGCACTTCCGACTTCGCGGCCAACCGCAAGGCGAAGCTGCCGCAACCGGCAAAAAGGTCGGCGACCTTCTTGGCTCGCTTCAGATGTCCGCCGACAATCTCGGCCATGGACCGTTCGGCTGCCTCGGTCGCCTGCAGGAAGGCGCCCGGCGGCAGCGCCACCGCGACGCTGCCGAACATGACCACGGGCTTCCTTGGCTCGATGACGATCTCGTCATCGATGGACAGTCTGGCAAAGCCCTGCGCAATGACAAAATTGGAGGCGATACGGCGCTGGTGTTCGCCGAGCTTGCCGGAGTCATGCACCGCGATGTCGAGACCGGAACCCGTAACGGTGACCGCCATCCGGAACGATTTGGTGGTGGCGCATATCAATTCGGCCAGCGCCCTCAGCTGGCCGAGTGCCGCGACGATCTCGGGCAGCGAGATCGGGCATTCGGATATTGAGATGATTTCCGGCGACAGATGGCGATTGAAGCCGAGCAACATGCCTGTTTCGGTGCGCCGGGCGGCAAGCACGACACGGCGGCGCGACTGCGGCGCGCAGGCGACCAACTCTCCGATGATTTCGCACTCGATCCCCTTGCCCTTCAGGGCGTGCACCACCTTTTCGCGTTTCCACTGGCGATAGGCTTCGGCCTCGAAATGCTGGAGGGCGCAGCCGCCGCATTCGGTGAAATGGCGGCAGGCGGGTTCGATGCGCAGCGGCGAGGCCTCCAGCACCGCCATCAGCGTGGCGCGATCCCGTTCGCGCGCGGCAGTGACGGTCTCGCCCGGCAGCGTGAAGGGAATGAACAGATCGCCGCTTTCGGTTTCAGCGATGCCGTCACCCTGCGATCCGAGCTTTCGTATCGTGAAGCGTGCGCTCATCGGTCCTTGATCCCACCGAGCAGGAATTCGCGATTGCCGTCGCCACCTTCGATCGGCGACAGATGCAGGCCGAGCGAGCGCCAGCCGGGAACCGCATCCAGCCAATCCTGCAGCAGGCCCGCGACACGGGCGGCATCGAAGGGATCCTTCAACAGACCGCCCTTGCCGATCGCCTCGCGACCGGCCTCGAATTGCGGTTTGACCAGAAAGACCGCGCCGGCACCGGGCTTGGCAAGAGCAAGCGCCGGCGGCAGCGCCAGTTTAAGCGAGATGAAACTGACGTCGGAAACGATGAAATCCGGACTGCGGCCGGCAAGATCGGCGGTCGTGAGATCGCGCGCATTCAAGCCTTCGACCACGGTTACGCGCGGATCGCCGCCGACATCGGGATGCATCTGGCCGTGGCCGACATCGATGGCCGTGACATGGGACGCGCCGCGTTCGAGCAACACCTGGGTGAACCCGCCTGTCGAGGCGCCGATGTCGAGGGCTTCGCGGCCGGCGGGATCGAGGCCGAAATGGTCCAGTCCGCCGATCAGTTTGAGCGCCGCGCGCGAAACATAGCCTCGCGCCGGATCGTCGATGACAACAAGGCATTGCGGCGAAACGTTCTGGCCGGGCTTGCGGGCAATGGCGCCGTCAACCATCACCGTGCCGCGCTCGACCGCGTCGCGGGCGCGCGAACGGCTGGCAAACAGCCCGCGCTGGACGAGCAGGTCGTCGAGCCGCTGGCGTGTGCTGGCTGGCGGAGGCGAATTCATCGGCCTTCTCTGGCGAAAGCCCGCGGTGAAGGCAAGGACATTACACGGAACTAAGGTGACGTCGTGCGTGAGCGGCTGGTGTAGCGAGCCAAGCCGCGGCTTGCGCGCATCGCATCGGGTCCGGCAAAATGGTCGTCGAGTAGAGCCTCCATCGTCGGAACCGGGGAGAACGCATGCTGACGGGAACCTGCCACTGTGGCGCTGCCCACTGGACCCTGGAAGGCGATCCCGGCCCGGTGACGGCTTGCAACTGCACCCTTTGCCGTCGCTATGGCGCGCTCTGGGCTTATGATTATGTCGACGAGCGCATTCGCGTTTCGGGGCCGACGGCCAGCTATACGCGCGCCGCAAAGGACAAGCCGTCGCTTGAAATCCTGTTTTGCCCGATCTGCGCCTGCGTGCTGGCATGGCGCGGCATGCGCGCCAGCGATTCTGGCCGAATACGCATCGCCGTCAATGTGCGGCTGGCGCCGCCCGAAGCCGTCGCCGATCTGCCGATCGACCATTTCGACGGTCTCGACTCTTACGACGATCTGCCCCGCGATGGCCGCTGCGTGCGCGATATGTGGTTTTAGACTCTTTGTTTTCACGCAATTCCCTAGAGCGGGATGAGATTAGCTTTGGTCATAGCCTGAGTTTTCGAAGTAGTGTGAGCACTCTGTCGGTGTGACGCG
>NZ_JAIUGQ010000045.1:0-50139 GCF_020164715.1 Mesorhizobium sp. ESP7-2 | reverse complement strand
GAGCGCTTCTCAAGCTCGCTGAATCTGGACATGCAAAACCCCCGAAGGTTGCGTCCAACTTTCGGGGGTCAGTTCAGGATCGCTCCCGCGGGGTTCTTTCGAGCTGCGCCCGTTCAGCGGTTGATGATCGGGCAACCACGCTCGTTGGCGAACACGATGACGACACGGTCGCCGTACTGACGGCCCATCACCTTGACCACGCGGCGGTTGGCATCGACGATGCGGGCACGGTGCAGCCCCATGCGCTCGGCCTTGTCGAGGGCGCGGTCCGGCGAGCAGCCGCGGCGCCAGTCGTCGCGGCGCTCATCCCGGCGGTGGCGATAGCCGTCGTCGCCGGCATAGACGCCGAAGCGCGGATCGTTGTTGTTGCCGAAACCAAGATAGAGGCTGTCGGCATGGGCGGGAATGGCCGCCAGCGTGCCGAGGCCGACCAGAGCAGAAAGCGCTGCCGTCTTGATGGTGGTGTACATGGTTCTCTCTCCTTGTTGCGGGCTTGCGCCCGTCCTCGTGAAACCGATGGCGGGAGAATGCACTGGCCTGTCTGAACTATTTACGAACTCGCCGTTCATCTGCGGTTCATGTGGCGCCGGCGGGCGAGGCGCTGGCCGTTTGCAAATCCCTTGCCGGCCCAAATTCCTTGCCGGCCCAGATCTCTTGCCGGCCCAAATCCCTTGCCGCATTGAACGATATTCGCGCCAAACGCCCTGCCCCCTCGCCGGGATCTCGACATCTGCGCGGGTCAAGGCTCGTCGTCGAGCATATAGTCAAAATAGTCTTCCGGCTCGGCCAGCTCGGTCTCGCTCGCCTTGACCCGGCCGCGCATCGAGATGCCGGCCTCGTGCACGGTCTCCGCGCTGCCCGAGACCAACCGGTGCCACCAGTAAAGGTCGCGGCCCTCGGCCACCAGCCGGTAGGCGCAGGTGCTGGGCAGCCAGCTGATGGTGCGCACATTCTGCGGCGTCAGGCCGACGCAATCGGGAACGCGCGCCAGCCGGTTGGCATAGTCGGCACAGCGGCAGCTCTCGGCGTCGAACAACCGGCAGCCGACACTGGTCCAGTAGATTTCACCGGTGTCCTCGTCCTCGAGCTTCGACAGGCAGCACTTGCCGCAGCCGTCGCAGAGCGATTCCCACTCCGTGGGGGTCATCGCTTCCAGCGTCTTGGTTTTCCAGAACGGCGTTTCCATTTCCGGCATGTGGCCCCAGCCGCCGCCAAGGTCAAGCGTGGCGTCAGCCAGAATGGCGCGATAACTCGGCCGAATGACACGAATTTGCCTTCAAAAGGCCGGCCAATAGCCCCGTACGGCCCCTAACGATGGGCCGCTGGAACCAATTTCGTAAAAAGCGGTTTCGGCAAGGATGGGACCCCACAAGGAGAATTTCGATGAAACGCCAACCACGGATTCTGGCAGGCACAGCCCTTGGCCTGTTGATGGCATCCGCGCCGTTAGGCGCGTCCCCGCTTCAGGGGACAGCCGCGTTCGGCCCCATGCAACGCGGCGCTGTGCCTTTGATCCTGGCCCAGGCGGCCTGCGCCGAGGGCGAATCAGCCGAAGCCTGCGCACAGAAGCAGGGCGAGCAGAAGCCCGAGCGCAAGAAGCGTGAGCAGCAGCAGACCGAGCAGGCACCGGCGGCGCAGGCCGCTCCCGCAGCCGAGGACCAACAGCCGCGCAAGAAGAAGCGCGACCAGCAACAGCAGACGGAGTCCGCCCCGGCCGCCCAGCAGCCAGCCCCTGCGGTCGACGAACAGCAGCCGCGCAGGAAGAAGCGCGACCAGCAGCAGCAGACCCAGCAGGCTCCGGCCGCCGAGGCCGCGCCCGCCACCGACCAGCAGCAGCCGCGCAAGAAGAAACGCGACCAGCAGCAGCAGACCCAGCAGGCTCCGGCCGCCGAGGCCGCGCCCGCCACAGACCAGCAGCAGCCGCGCAAGAAGAAGCGTGACCAGCAGCAGCAGCAGACCGAGCAGGCCCCGGCCGCCGAGGCCGCGCCCGCCACCGGCGAGCAGCAGCCGCGCAAGAAGAAACGCGACCAGCAGCAGCAGACCGGGCAGGCCCCGGCCGGCGAGGCGGCTCCTGCCAATGACAACCAGCCGAGCAAGCCCGGCAGGAAACCCAAGCAGGATCAGCAGAAAGAGGCGCCTGCCGCCGTGCCGGAGACCACCCCAACGCCGAAGCAGGCTCCTGCCGGCGAAGCGACGCCGAAGGTTGAACCGGCCCCGGCCGGCGAGCAGCCTCCCGCCCAGGGCGAGCAGGATAAGACGAAGAAGCACGGCAGGAAACCGGCTGGCGAACAGCCTACGACCGGTGAGCAGCCCGCTAACGGCGAACAGCCGCAGACCGGCAGACAGCCCGCCACCGGCGAACAGCCGGCGACCGGACAGCAGCCCGCTACCAATGGGAAAGCCGCGCCTGTCCAAGGCGAAAACCCGGTTCAGGGCGAAGCACCCGCCGACAAGAACGCCGCACCCATTCTAGACAGTCAGAAGGACGCCAGGCGCAAGGGTCGCGGCGAGAACGGCCAGGGCAAGCCTGCCAACCAGAATGGCGGGCAGCAAAACGGTGGGCAGAATGCCCAGCAGGGCGGTGACCAGGGCCGGAAGCCGGCGGTGGCGCCGGTGGATCAGGGGCCGCCTCCAACCAACGACAAGGCCGCCCAGGAGGCGATCAAGCCGGAAAAAGTCGTTCCGGTGACGGAAGAAAAGGGTAAGCGCCTTGATCGCGCCCCCGACGAGAATATCCGTGACCGCCGCCGGCCCAAGGGCGTCGACGTGCTCAAGGAGATCGGCGACCGCGTCATCATCCAGCTCAACGACCAGACGTTCGTCCAGAGCAATGACCGCCCGCGCCTGACCCGCGGCGCCAAGGATGTCTACTACGAGGACCTGCCGCAGGGCCGCACACGCGAGACGGTCGAGCGCGACAATGGGTTCCGGATCGTCACCATCCGCAACCGCTACGGCGACATCCTGCAGCGGTCGCGCATCGCGCCCGACGGTCGCGAATATGTGCTGAGCTATGTCAACGAGCGCAGCTACCAGGACGAAAATGACTGGCGCGATCCCGGCGATGACCTGCCGCCGATGCGGCTGACCATTCCGCGCCGTGATTACATCCTCGATTCCGAGAATGTCGAAAGCCCCGACGACTACTATACCTTCCTCGAACAGCCGCCGGTGGAGAAGGTGCAGCGCCTCTATTCGATCAACGAGGTCAAACGTTCGGCCCGCGTGCGTGACATTGCACGGCGCATCGACCTCGATACGCTGAACTTCGAATTCGGCTCCTCTTCGATCTCCGACACCGAGGTGCAGAAGCTCCAGGGTGTCGCCGACGCCATGGAGAAGCTGTTGAAGAAGAACCCGGCGGAGACCTTCCTGATCGAGGGCCATACAGACGCCGTCGGCACTCCGGAGGCGAACCTTGCTTTGTCGGACCGCCGTGCCGAAGCGGTTGCGGAGGCGCTGACCAATGCCTTCGGCATCCCTCCGGAGAACCTGACGACACAGGGCTATGGCGAGGAGTACCTGAAGGTCGACACCTCGGCGCCAAACCGCGAGAACCGGCGCGTCGCCATCCGCCGCATCACCCCGCTGGTGGCACCGGTGGCGAGCAACGACTGACCCGCGTTTCCAGCGACTTACAGTGATTTCTGGAATCAGGTCGGCAACAAGGTCCCATCCCGGTCAACCGGGGTGGGATGGACTACGAACAGTACGGCCTGGGCCAATAAGATTCGTACAGCCCAAGGGCCGGCTCATTGAATCGACAGGCTTCGCACCCCAGATTCCTGTCTGGGCGTTCCCTGCCCCGTCCCGACTCCAGCGGGACGCATTGAGCCCCGCCGGCCCTCTCCGGCGGGGTTTTTTGCTTCGGGGTGACGTCCGCTAATAGATGCTTTTGACGTTCGTGTCGGAATTCGCAAACACCTCATCCGGCACAAAGAAATCTCCCGCCAGCGGTTCGGTCGCGTCAGGCGCATAGACCGAGAAATCGCTGACGCCCTCGGCGCGCAGCACCTCCTCGTCGATGTAGAAATTCCCCGTCGCCTCGCGCGACGGCCGCATGAAGATCGCATGCGCGGCATCGGCCATGATGTCGGGCGACCGGCTCATCGCCGCCACGGTGGCGCCGCCCGGCAGATTGCGCACCGCCGCCGTGTCGATGGTCGAGATCGGCCACAGCGAATTGACCGCAATGCCATCCTTCGTGAATTCCGCGCTCATGCCCAGAGTGCACATCGACATGCCGAACTTGGCCATGGTGTAGGCGACGTGGTTCTTGAACCATTTGGCCTTCATGTCGAGCGGCGGCGCCAGATTCAGAATGTGAGGGTTCTTAGCCAACTTCAGGTGCGGAATGCACATTTTGGACACGAGAAAGGTGCCGCGCGTGTTGATCTGATGCATCAGGTCGTAGCGCTTCATGTCGGTTTCCAGCGTGCCGGTGAGCTGGATGGCGCTGGCATTGTTGATGCAGATATCGATGCCGCCGAATTTTTCGACGGTTCTGGCGACCGCCTCGGCCACCTGCGCTTCCTCACGGATGTCGCACAGCACCGGCAGCGCCTTGCCGCCCGCCTGCTCGATCTCTTGCGCCGCGCTGTAGATCGTGCCCGGCAGCTTCGGATGCGGCTCGGCGGTCTTGGCCGCAATCGTCACATTGGCGCCGTCGCGCGCGGCGCGCAGCGCGATCGCCAGCCCGATGCCGCGCGACCCGCCGGAGATGAACAGCGTCTTACCCTTGAGCGACATTTTTCCTCCGCCTGCCTACCGTTTTGTCGGCGCGATCCTTGCTCGTGGCGAACCCGGATACAAGGGCTTGCAACTCCAAGCCATGGTGACGCTACGGAGGGTTCCGTGTCACGCCAATGGCAGGGATGTGCCACTACAACAGATTTGGCATATATTCAGAGCATAAGGGCAGACGATCAAATGGCTTTGTCGATCAAAAACAGGAAAGTGGAAGAGCTGGCGCGTGAGCTTGCCCGCGGCCGCGGCATATCGGTGACCGAAGCGATTCGGCAAAGTCTCGAAAGCGACATTGCTCTCTACAGTGTGACCTCTTGGCCGAACGAATCCGATCTGATCATAAAGCCACGGAAATTTCAGATCGCGCAGGTCGGATACCAGAGCGCGACAATCCAATGACGGAAGACGAGATACTCGGTTACGACGAGTTCGGAATCCCGACCAGATAATGCATACTTCGCCCACAGCGTCGCGCCGCTAACCTCTCAGAACTTGGATTGCTAGACCAGCACCAGCCCCTGTCGCATCGCAATAGCGATGGCATCCGTACGATTGGCGGCGCCGAGCTTGATCAGGATCGCGGCGACGTGGAATTTCGCCGTATGCACGGAGATGTTGAGCCGTCGCGCAATGACCTTGTTGGGAGCCCCTTCGGCGAGCAGCGCCAGCACTTCCGCCTCGCGCGGGGACAGCGCTGGCCGGGCGGCGTGCTCGTCCAAAGCTTCATCCTCGAACGGCGCGCCATCGCCGGCGTGGAAATCCTCACGATGTCCAGGCGCGCGGCCATTGCCCGATATGCTGTAGCCAGCGGCGGCCAACCGCGCCGCCGCGGCGATCAGCAGGTCGTCCGCGCCGGCGGGCATGACGGCAGCAGACACCTCGCCGGCAGGCCGCTCGCCGCTGGCGCGCGCCGAGAGCAGCACCCGTGGCACCGAGGCCGGCACGGCGTCACCGCTCCTGTCGTCGACGATCGCCACGTCGGCCCTGCCGGCGCCAACCACCACCGGCAGCAGGTCGTCGCTGGCGGCAAGCGAGGCGGCCAGGCGCTCGGCGCGCCCGGCATCGCCAAGCGCAATCAGCACCACCAGCCGCCGCGAAGCCGCACTGTCGGTCCCGATCCGGTCGCTGGCGAGTGTTTCCATCATTCCTCTCAGCTCAGTGGCTTTTCGCCGATGGTCAGCACGACGTCGCGCTGTTCGCCGCCACGAACGACACCCAACGTCACCGAAGCACCGGCACTGTCAGGCCCGAGCCGGCGGATAAGGTCGCGCGGACCATGCACGGCCTCGCCGTTCCACGCCACGATGATGTCGCCGAGCGAGAGGCCGGCGGCCTTGGCCGGGCCATTGTCGTCGAGGCTCATCACCATTGCGCCATGCGCGTCGCGGTCGCGCACCGGATGCAGGCCGGCGCCGAGATAGCCGCGCGCGACATGGCCCTTTTCACGCAGCGTCGCCACCGCGCGTTCGATCGTCTCGTGGGGCATGACCAGCGCGCGGCCGCGCGGCCCGAACAACAGCATGCCGATCAGCGCGCCCTTGGCGTCGAGCACCGGGCCGCCCTCGAAGCGGCCACCGGCGCCGACGGCAAGGTTGATGCGCCGGTCTATGGTGCCGCCGCGCATCGAGCGCCAGGCCGGCCCGACTTCGCCGACCGAGCCGGACACAGCCAGTGCTGACCCCTGGCTGTTGCCGATGGCAATGGCGATGTTGCCCGGCCGAACGGCATCGGCCTTGGCAAGGACAGGCGCGGTGGCCGCATCGGCCGGCTTCAGCAGGGCGACGCCCGTCGAAGGATCGCGGCCGGTGAGTTCGGCCTTCACAGTGTCGCCGGAGGCCAGCGTCAGTTCGATCTCCTCGCCGGCCTCGACAGCCTCCTCGGCGGTGACGAAATAGCCGTCGCGCCAATGGAAGGCACTGGCCGTGCGGTGGTGATGGGTGGCGAAGCTCGCCGTCGCGGGGGCCGCTTTCGCGGCCAGATCGGCGATGGCGTCTGAAAACGCGCTCAGATTGAAGTCGCTCATAAGGGTCTCCTGGGTTTCTTGCATGTCCCAGATATCGCTCGACGGCGCGCCTGCAGGTACTCGCCTGACGGCTAGTTACGGGTTCGACTGGCCATCTGGTCAGGTCGCGGCGGTTCGGACCGCTCCGCACATATAGTGCGTGTCGCGCAAAAGTGCTCACCGGTTTTGGGACAACGACACGCATAAAGGAAACGCATCGTTGTGCCTGAAACACGGAGCCCCGCTCATGGCCCTCGCCGCCCAGAAATTCGAAACTGACGACACACTTCTCGACGGCACGCTGCTCGACGCTTATTCGACGACTGTCGCGGATGCGGTCGACCGCATCGGCCCGGCTGTCTGCCGCATCGAGCGCATCGGCGGCCCGGGCGGCCATGGCTCGGGCTTCGTCATCACGCCGGACGGGCTGGTCGTCACCAATTTCCATGTCGTGGGTGACGCCAGGACGGTGCGCGTGTCGATGCCCGACGGCGCCTCCAGCGAGGGCCGCGTGCTCGGCAGCGACCCCGACACCGACATCGCCCTGGTGCGCGCCGACGGCAGCTTCGCCGATGTGGCGCCGCTCGGCGATTCCAAGCGGCTGCGGCGCGGCCAGATCGCGATTGCCATCGGCAATCCTCTGGGCTTCGAATGGACCGTCACCTCAGGCGTCGTCTCGGCACTCGGCCGGTCGATGCGCGCTTCCACCGGCAGGCTGATCGACGACGTCATCCAGACCGACGCCGCGCTCAACCCCGGCAATTCCGGTGGGCCGCTGGTGTCGTCGGCGGGCGAAGTGATCGGCGTCAACACGGCCATGATCCACGGCGCGCAAGGCATCGCCTTCGCCGTCGCTTCCAACACGGCGAACTTCGTCATTTCGGAGATCATCCGCTTCGGCCGCGTGCGCCGCGCCTTCATAGGCATCTCCGCCGACGCCGTAAACCTGCCGCGCCGCGCAGCGCTGTTGTCGCAGGTGTCGACCAGCACGGCCGTGCGGCTGCGCAGCGTCGAGAAGGATGGACCGGCGGCTAAGGCCGGTCTCAAGGAAGGCGACATCATCGCCGCCATTGACGGGCGCCCGGTGACCGGCGTCGACGATCTCGTGCGCATGCTCGACGCCGGGCGCATCGGCCGCGAGACGCTGTGCACGGTGGTGCGCCGCACGGGCGTCAGCCAGGTGGTGGTAACGCCGGTGGCTAGGGCTGGTTGAGCATCACCCTCACACCCCCGCCGCGCCTTCCGCATACTGCGCCAAAAACTCCTCGCTGGGCGAGATCGGCTTGATGACGTCGATCAGCACTCCGTTGGGGTCCCTGGTGATGAAGTGGCGCTGGCCGAAGGGCTCGTCGCGCAGCGTGCGCAGGATCGGCAGGCCGGCAGCAAGTATCCGCTCATAGACCGCATCGGGATCGCGGACCTCGAAATTGATCAGCAGGCCCGAGGTCCGCCCCCGCCCCTCCTCGGGGATCGTCTCGTGGTCGCCCTGGACGATGCCGAGATTGACCCTGCGATTGTCCACCGATTGCAGATGCACGTACCAGTCGCTCGTAAACAGCGGCTGGAAGCCGAAATGCCTGACGTAAAATGCCGCCGTGCCGGCGACATCGCCGGTCATCAGCACCGGGTAGTAGCTCGTCGTCTTCATCTTTCCTTCTCTCGCCAGTTAACATACAGTCTGCATGTAAATTGAATTAACATACAGGCTGCATGTATGCAACAGGAAACCGGCCGCCGATCGAACCGCGACCGCACCGAGGCGACACGCGCCGACCTGATCGCGGCGGCGCGGAAACTGTTTACGGAGAAGTCCTATGCCGAGACCGGCACGCCGGAGATCGTCGCCGCCGCCGGCGTCACGCGTGGCGCGCTCTACCACCACTTTGCCGACAAGCAGGCGCTTTTCGCCGCTGTCGTCGAACAGGAAGCGGCGACGGTGGCCCGGGAGATCGACCGCGCCTCCCCGCCTTCGCGCGGTGCCCGCGATGCGCTGATTGCCGGTTCGGATGCCTATCTCGCCGCCATGCGCGTGCCCGGCCGCACGCGGCTGTTGCTGCTCGATGGCCCGGCCGTGCTCGGCCGCGCCGCCATGGATGCGATCGACAACCGCCACGGCAACCGCTCATTGCGCGAGGGCCTGGTCGTGTCGATGCGGACGCAGTCGATGAAAAGGCTGCCGCCGGAAGCGCTGACCGCCCTGCTTGGCTCGGCCTTCGACCGCGCGGCGCTCGCCATCGAGGCCGGTGCATCAGCCGAGGACTACCGCGCCGTTCTCATGGCACTGATAGACGGACTGTCGCGCGCCTGAAGTGCTTCATCGGTTCACAAAGCAAAGTTGATCACGCAGTCGCTGCCCTGTTGCGGGCGACGATTTCGTCGTGTGTCAGCTTGTCGCCGGCTGCCATGAACTCCTTGATCAACGCATCACGATTGCCGGGAGCGCGGGATTTGTCGGCCGATTGCAGTGCCGCCGTCAGTTGGTCCCTCGTCAGCTCGGTACAATAGGCGGGAGTGCCGGGCTGCTGACGCCAGGAATCGACAAGGCTCCCTGAGTCCAGCGCCTCAAAGCCCGTGGCCTCTACCAATTCCATGGCCGTGGCCTTAGCCTCATAATCGTCACCGGCGACCGGAATGGCGATACGTCCGGATGCTCCGGCCGGCAGTCCTTTGTCGGACAGCGTCGCCGCCAAAACGGCGTTCCAGGCTTTGACGACGGGACGAGCGATCTGCTCACTGACCCAGACGGTCTCAGGTTTGCCGCCATCGACCTCGGCGATCGCACCGTCGCGCAACGGATAGTAGTTGGAGGTGTCGATCACGACGACATCGGTCGGCACCCCGTCGAACAGGTTGGCGAGATCCGGATAGTTCGCGAACGGGATCGAAAGAACGATCACCGCGACGTTTCGCACCGCTTCCTCCTTCGTCGCAGCGGCAGCGCCAACGTCCTGGGCAAGATCGCGGATGGTGTCCGGTCCCTTCGAATTGGCGAGCTTGACCTCGTGTCCACAGGCGGCGAGCTTTCGCGCCAATGTGGCGCCGATGTTTCCAGCCCCGATGATTGCGATCTTCATTCGATGTCCTTTCGCGAGTAAAACCAACACCCGTCAGACCGGTAGCCCGAGCTGCTTTCTCAAGCTCTTGTCGAATGCGGATGCGGGAACGAAACGGCGCAGGAAACTGACCTGGCGCGCCACTTTTCCCGCCGCATAGCGCCTCTTCGGAGTGGCGTCGATCGCAGCCGCCAAAACGACCTTGGCTATCACTTCGGGCTCATCACCTTTTTCCATCGATTTCCGCACGGCCACGGTCATGCCGGCCCGCGCGGAATCATAGAGATCCAGCACCTGATCGGGAGCGGCGAGATTCTCCTCGAACCCCGTGCGGGTATAGGCAGGCTCGACCAGCGCAACGCGAATGCCGAACGGACGCAGTTCGTGGTCGAGTGATTCGGAATAGCCCTCGATGGCATGTTTGGTCGACGCATAAAGCGCGAAATAGGGAGCCGGGATGAACCCTTGTACGGAACTCAAATTGACGATCCTGCCTTTGCCCTGGCGTCGCATTGCCGGCAACACCGCATTGGTCACGCGCAACACGCCGAAGACGTTCACATCGAACAACGCCTTGGCCTGGGCGATCGAGGACTCCTCCGCGCCGCCGAACAGGCCCATTCCGGCATTGTTGACGAGCAGGTCGATACGTCCGGCCTTGGCCAGCACGTCGTCGACCAGCTTCGCCACGGACGCCTCATCGGTCACGTCGCAGGTCAGCATGGTGACGCCGTCGGATCTCTCGCCCGCCGCGCGACGGCTGGTTCCGAACACGCGAAAGCCCGCGTCCAGCAGGGCTTTGGCCGTTGCGTGCCCGATGCCGGAGGATGCCCCGGTCACCAGGGCGACGCCGGGATTGGTCTTGTTCATGGAAGCTCCTTCTTCAAGCTGGGTTTGCGTTTCGAAAATATGGCCCGCTGGTCGGCTCAGGACCGGTCAGCGGCTCAATAACCGGCCCCTCCGGCGCCCGCGCCGGCGGGTCTGTCCATCCAGCGCCGGAACAACGCACTGGCGTTCACGCCGCCAAAGCCGAAGCCATTGGAGATCGCGTAGTCCATCTCCATTGGCCGCGTGTGGTTTGCGACGAAGTCGATCCCGTCGCCGGCAGGATCGGGGGCGCTCAGATTGAGCGTCGGCGGTGCGACCTGGTCCCGGAGAGCCAGCACCGTGAAGATGGCCCCAAGCCCGCCGGCGGCGCCGAGCAGGTGTCCGGTCGCCGACTTCGTTCCGCTGACGGCTATGGCGAAATCTGTCCCGAAAACCCTCTTGATCGCCGCGATTTCCCCCAGGTCGCCGACTGGCGTTGACGTGGCGTGCGCATTGAGGTGGCTGACCTCCCGTGCCGAAATACCGGCTTGGGCAATCGCGATCTCCATCGCCCGGCGAGCCCCGTCGCCATCCTCGGGACCGGACGTGATGTGATAAGCGTCCGCCGTCGTGCCGTAGCCGACGAGTTCGGCCAGCGGTTTGGCGCCCCGCGCAAGCGCGTGGCTCAAGGCCTCGATGACCAGGATGCCGGCTCCTTCGCCCATGACGAAGCCGTCACGCAGCATGTCGAAGGGGCGGGACGCCTGATCGGGGCGGTGATTGAAAGAGGTCGAAAGAGAGCGTGCCGCGGCAAAGCCGCCGAGGCTGACCGTATTCATGCAGGCTTCCGTTCCGCCGCAGACCGCGATGTCGGCCTCATTGGCGCGGATGAGACGCGCCGCATCGCCTATCGCCTGGATGCCGGCCGCGCACGCCGTCACCGGAGCGCCGAGCGGGCCCTTGAACCCGTATCGGATCGAAATTTGTCCCGCCGCCATGTTCACCAGGAAAGATGGCACAGTGAACGGCGAGAGACGCCGAACACCGCGCTGGTCGACGGTTCGCACGGCCTCGGTTATCGCGGGAAATCCTCCGATACCCGAAGCGATGATCGTCGCGGTGCGGGCCCTGTCATCGTCCGAGACCGGCTTCCACCTCGCCTGGGCCAGCGCCTCTTCCGCCGCCGCCAGTGCGAAGAGAATGAAGCGGTCCACCCTGCGCTGTTCCTTCGGAACCAGGACGGTGTCTGGATCGAAGCCGGCTTCGGGGTCGTCCCGCAGGGTGGGGACCATTCCGCCGACCTTCGCCGGCAGGTCTCCCACCATTTCACCCGGCAGGCTCCGAATGCCCGAACGACCTGCCAGGAGCCGCGACCAGGAGGTCGCCACGTTGGCCCCGAGGGGGCTGATTGCTCCCATGCCTGTAATGACGATACGACGCATGTCTACTCCGGCTTCTGTTTGATCCGTTCGCGCGACGGCGCCGTGCTGACGCTCGATCGCGATCACCGCCTCTATTCCTGCGCGGCCGCTATTCGCCTGACTTCGCCGGCGGCGACATCGAGAAAACGCTGCGACATCTCTTCATCCCCAAGGATACGGGAGAGCGTCACGGCCCCCACCATGAGCGATAGCATCGCCATGGCCTTGCGATGAGTTTTTGGACCTTCCGCCGCCGGCATCAATTCGTCGAGAACCTCGAGGTGAGCTGCGATCCCATCCTGGAAGGGGCTCCTCACTTCCTCGCTTTGACGCGCCGCGTCCGAACCAAGCGCAACCAATGGACAACCGTCGCTCTTCTCTTCGCGATGTCCCAGCGAAAGGTAGAGGCCGATAACGGCTTCAAGGGGATCAGGGCTTCCGGCAGCAACAGCCGACCATCTGCGGGTCGCGTGTTCCATCGCTCGTCTCGATGCCTGCGCTGCCAAGTCGTCCTTGGATTCGAACTGCTTGTAGAAGGCGCCTTGGGTCAGCCCGGCACCCTTCATCAGATCCTTCAGCCCAATGCCATCGAAGCCGTGCTCTCGAAAAAGCCGGCTTGCCACATCGATCACGGTTTGCCGGTTCTGCTCGGCCTGACTGCGACTTACGCGCATCGTCATCTCCTTTTTTAGATTGCGTTCGAAATCTATATCAGGTATAGAGTGTGAATGCAATCTATTTTAACAGGAGGCGACGGGCATGAAAAAGAAACACGTTATTGGGCTGGGGAGCATTTTGGTCGCGGGATTAGGAATGGCGGCATTCGTCACACTTTCCATTCGCACGCAGGCAGCTTCCGCAGCGGGCGACCCGAGGCTGGAACCACCGATCGTCAGACTGGTGACGCCAGTGGGGGTGACGGGATCCGAACGCGGCTTCACGGGTACAATTGCCGCGCGGGTGCAGAGCAATCTTGGTTTTCGTGTACCCGGCAAGATCATCGAGCGCCTTGTAAATGTCGGCGAACAGGTCAAGGCGGGCCAACCGCTGCTGCGGATCGATGATACCGATTTGGCCCTTGCGCTCGCCGCCAAGCGCAACGCTGTCGCCGCGGCACGCGCTGTCCTGGTTCAGACCAGTGCGGACGAAAAGCGCTATGCCGTTCTGGTCAAGAAGGAGTTGGCAGCAACCCCGCAGCGTTACGAGCAGGCGAAGGCAGCACTTGATACCGCGACCGCACAGCTTGCCGCCGCGGAAGCGGAAGCGAAGGTCGCGGAGAACGAGGCGGCCTATTCCGTCTTGGACGCGAACGCGGATGGGACGGTCGTCGAAACGCTTGGCGAGCCGGGACAGGTTGTCACTGCGGGACAGACCGTGGTTCGGATCGCGAACGCCGGCCCACGCGAGGCGGTGGTCGCGCTTCCCGAAACGATCCGGCCGGCGATCGGATCGGTAGCCGAGGCAGGCTTGTATGGAACCGATGGGCGGCATTTTACGGCGCATCTTCGGCAGTTGTCGGACGCCGCCGATCCCCAGACTCGCACCTATGAGGCCCGTTATGTGCTCGACGGTGAGGCGGCTGCGGCACCGCTTGGCGCGACGGTGACCATCCGGCTTGCAAGCCAGGCAAGTCAAACGGAAGTCCAGGTGCCGCTCGGAGCCGTGCTGGATGATGGCCAGAAGACCGGCGTTTGGAGCTTGGACGGCGCAACCTCGACCGTACACTTTCGGCCCGTCAAGCTTGTTCGTGTAACCAGTGAAACCGCCGTGATCTCCGGGCTGAGCTCTGGTGATTCGATTGTTTCGCTCGGCGCTCATCTCCTGCAGGAAGGCGCTCGCGTCAGGACTGTCTCTGAAGGCAGGAGCAACTGATGACCCTCAATTTTTCCGCGATCGCCGTTCGCGAGCGAGCCGTCACCCTTTTCTTCATTATTCTGCTCGTCGCCGCCGGCGCCTACGCCTTCCTCATGCTTGGACGGGCAGAGGATCCCAACTTCACCATCAAGACGCTGACGGTCACGACGGTATGGCCGGGCGCGACGGCGCGCGAGATGCAGGACCTCGTCGCCGAACCGTTGGAGAAGCGACTTCAGGAACTGACCTGGTACGACCGGGTCGAAACGACAACACGGCCAGGCTATGCGTATTTGACGGTCACGCTGAAGGACAGCACACCGCCATCCAGCGTGCAGGAGGAGTTCTACCAGGCCCGTAAGAAACTCGGCGATGAAGCCCGCAATCTGCCGCCCGGCGTGCTCGGCCCCTTCGTCAACGACGAATATTCCGATGTGAGTTTCGCTCTTTACGCCCTCGAGGCGAAGGGCTTGCCGATGCGGGAACTCGCCAGGCAAGCCGAGACCATTCGCCAGGACCTTCTGCATGTGCCTGGCGTCAAGAAGATCAACATCCTCGGCGAACGTCCCGAGCAGATATTCGTCGAGTTTTCCTATGCCAAGCTGGCAACCCTCGGCGTGTCGGCGCAGGATATCGTTGCCGCCTTGCAGCGCCAGAATACCGTCACACCGGCGGGCTCGATCGATACCCAAGGGCCGCAGGTCTTCATCAGGGTCAATGGCGCTTATGACAGTGTCCAGACGATCGCCGACACGCCGATCGTCGCTGCGGGACGGACGTTGAAGCTCTCCGACATCGCCGAGGTCCGGCGCGGCTACGAGGATCCTGCCACCTACGTCATCCGTCACCAGGGCGAGCCGACCATCATGCTCGCGGCGGTGATGCAGGAGGGCTGGAATGGTCTCGAGCTCGGCAAGGCGCTGGAGGAGAGATCGGCGGCGATTGCACAGACGCTGCCTCTCGGGATGACGCTGGCCAAGGTCAGCGATCAGGCCGTGAACATCGGCTCGTCGGTGAACGAGTTCATGCTCAAATTCGCGATGGCGCTCGGCGTGGTGCTGCTGATCGCCCTGATCAGCATGGGTTGGCGCGTCGGCATCGTCGTGGCGGCCGCCGTTCCTCTGACGCTTGCAGTCGTGTTCCTGATCATGCTGGAAACCGGCCGGTTCTTCGACCGCATCACGCTCGGCGCCCTCATCCTGGCGCTCGGCCTTCTCGTGGACGACGCCATCATCGCCATCGAGGTGATGGTGGTGAAAATGGAAGAGGGCATGGACCGCATCAAGGCGGCGGCCTATGCCTGGAGCCATACCGCGGCGCCGATGCTGTCGGGCACGCTGGTGACGATCGCCGGGTTCCTACCGGTGGGCTTCGCGCGCTCGACGGCCGGCGAATATGCCGGAAATATCTTCTGGGTCGTGGGCTTCGCCCTCATCGTCTCCTGGGTCGTCGCTGTGGTCTTCACCCCGTATATGGGCGTCAAGATGCTGCCCGCGATCAAACCGGTCGAAGGCGGCGTCCACGCCATATACGATACACCGAACTATCGGCGCCTTCGCCGGCTCATCACCTTTGCCGTGCGCCACAAGTTTGTGACCTGCGCTGCCGTCGGCATCGTCTTCGCGCTTTCGGTTGTCGGCATGAGCGGTCTCAAGCAGCAGTTCTTCCCCACGTCCGACCGCCCTGAAGTGCTGGTCGAGGTTCGCCTGCCGGAAGGCACCAGCATCGAGACGACGACCGCCACGGTCGAGAAGCTGGAACACTGGCTTGGCGGCCAGCCGGAGGCCAAGATCGTGACGAGCTATGTCGGTCAGGGCGCTCCCCGCTTCTTCTTTGCCATGGCGCCGGAACTGCCGGATCCCGCCTTCGCCAAAATCGTCGTGCTGACACCGGACGCGGCGGCGCGCGAGGCCTTGAAGCGCCGGCTCCGTGAAGCGGTTGCGACAGGGCTTGCCCCCGAAGCGAACGTCCGCGTCACGCAACTCGTGTTCGGACCCTACACGCCATTCCCGGTCGAGTTCCGGGTCATGGGACCTGATCCCGCGCAATTGTACGCCATCTCTGAGAAAGCCCTCGACGTCATGCGCGGCGTGCCGGACGTGCGGCAGGCCAGTCGCGACTGGGGCAATCGCACGCCGGTGCTGCGCTTCATACCCGATCAGGATAGACTGAACCTCATCGGCCTGTCGCCGGCGGAGGTGGCCCAGCAACTCCAGTTCCTCCTCACTGGCATCCCGGTCACGCAGGTCCGCGAAGACATCCGCAATGTCCCCATCGTGGCACGCAGCGCCGGCGGCGAGCGACTGGATCCATCGCGTCTGGCGGATTTCTCGCTGATGAGCCGGGACGGCCGCCAGATCCCGCTCGACCAGATCGGCCACTCGGAAATCCGTCTGGAAGAGCCGATCCTGAAGCGGCGTGATCGCACGCCGGTCATCACGATCCGCTCGGACATCAACGAGGCGACCCAGCCTCCAGAAGTGTCCAAGGAGATCATGGAGGCCCTTCAGCCGCTGATTAAATCCCTGCCTGCCGGCTATCGCATCGAAATGGGTGGATCGATCGAGGAGGCAACCAAGGCCAACACAGCGCTGGGCAAGGTCTTCCCCGTCATGATCGCCGCCATGCTGATCGTCATCATACTGCAGGTGCGATCCTTCTCGACGATGGCGATGGTCATGCTGACGGCACCGCTCGGCCTCGTTGGCGTCGTGCCGATGTTGCTGGTCTTCAACCAGCCCTTCGGGTTCAACGCCATTCTGGGCCTGATAGGACTGGCGGGCATCCTGATGCGCAACACGTTGATCCTGACCGAACAGATCAAGGAGAACCGTGCCGCCGGTCTTGACGACTATCACGCGGTCATCGAGGCCACGGTGCAACGCACGAGGCCGGTGATCCTGACCGCACTTGCCGCCGTGCTGGCCTTCATCCCGCTGACGCACTCGGTCTTCTGGGGATCGATGGCCTACACGCTGATCGGCGGCACGGCGGCCGGCACGGTGCTGATCCTGCTGTTCCTCCCTGCGCTCTATGTCGCGTGGTTCCGGATCAAACCGACCACGGATGAGCTCCGTGAGGATTCGACGGAGCAACAACCGGAAGTGCCAGCAGCAATGGCGGCCGAATAAGAGTCTGTTGTCGCAGGAGACGGTTCAAGTTCTTGCCCGTTGGCTTTGCCTGGACACATGCAGGGCCAACGGCACGAACTTACCGCTTACAGATGATCCTTCATTCGAGTCCGGCAGTTTCGCTTCATCAATTCTGGAGACATGCATGAATCGTCCGGTTCGAACACAAACTGATCCCGACGAGATGCGCGCGCGCATCCTGGCCGTGGCGGACGAGCAATTTCGCCGCATCGGCACCCACAAGACGTCGGTGGCCGATATCGCCTCCGAACTCGGCATGAGCACGGCAAACGTCTATCGTTTCTTCCCCTCCAAGGGTGCAATCATCGAGTCCATCTGCGGGCGGGTCGTGAACGAGGTCGCCGAGATCGCCTTTGCGATCGCACGCACGAGCGCGCCGGCCTCGGAGAAACTCGATCAACTCCTGACCGCGGTTCACCACCACAGCAAGACCACACTGGTCAAGGAAAAGCGCATACACGACATGATTGTCGCCGCCATGCAAGAGAACTGGGCGATCATCAAGGCGCATACGGAGCGGGTGGTAACGATCTTCGAGGCGATCATCCGCGAGGGCATCGAAGCGGGGGAATTCAAGGTCGAAGATTCCGCGAAAGCGGCGCGCGCGGTCAAGACCGCGTTCACGCCGTTTTTCCACCCGATTCTGATCGAGCACTGCCTTCGACACGGCGAAGATAACGAAGCTGGCCTGTGCGAGCAGATTCGCTTTATCCTGAAAGCACTGGGAAAGTCTCACTGAGGCGTGCCGCCGCTTCGGCAGAGCCTCGCGACGGGGTGCGACCAGAAGATCGAGGTCGACACGTCGGTTTTGCGACGGCCAACAAAGCGGCACATTATCGCGACCAGCTGTGAAGCGTGGAGTTCTCTAACGGTCTCCGAAAGGAGGTGATCGTGCCCAATCCGCGGTAGGGAATGGACTGGCGACGCAACCGGAACCCTCCAATCTCGTTGTGTCAGGGCATCCCTCGAGGCTCACATTCGGGACCGACAGATGAAAAAGACCTATGAAAAACCGACGCTACGCAAGCACGGGAAATTGACCGCCCGCACCGCGCAGATCGTGGTTTCCGGGGTGACGATCATCCGATGATTTCTCGGACGCGCCGGTTCCAGGGCCCGGGCAGGCGACCCGGGCACCGCCAGGTCAGATGCCGGAGCCGGACACGCCATGGGTCTCCGGCTCCTCTTCGGGCACCTCGCCCGGCTCGAATTCGTTGAAGCAGCCTAGCCCGCGCTTGAACCGGTCGATCAGCCAGGCGGCGGCCGGCTTCGGGCTGCGATCGTTGCGGTGCATGGCGAACAACGGCGAACTCACCTCCTTGTAGGGATCGAGATCAAGTTCCACCAGGCGGCCGCTGGCTAGATCGTCGGCGATCAGCCAGCGCGGCAGCCCACCCCAGCCCAGCCCCTCGCGCATCAGTATGTGCTTGGTGCGCACGTCGGTCAGGCGCCAGGTGCGGTAGGCGAAGACGCCGTAGTCACGCCCCTTGGTGCGCTCCGACTGGTCGGTGACGACAAGCTGCGTATGCTCGCGCACATCCTCGAGCGCCACCGGCTTCGGCAGCAGTGCCAGCGGATGGTTGGGTGCGGCGGCCGGCACCAGCGACATGAAGCCGATGCGAACGAGGTGCACGTCGACATCGCCCAGCAAGCCGCCAATGCCGAGATCGGCCTGTCCGTTGACGACGAGATCGGGAATGACGCCGAGCGTGCCGATATGCAGGCGCAGCATCACGGTCGGGAATTTCGTCTCGAACGCCTTGAGCACCCGCACCAGCACCGGGGACGGCAACGTCGCATCGACCGACAGCGCCACCTCGGCTTCCAGCCCGTGATGGTGGCCGTCGGCGCGCGAGCGGATGCGCTGCAGCACACTCACCATGCGCCGCGCATCCTCCAGCATCGCCCGGCCGATCTCGGTCAGTTGCGGCTCGCGCGTGCCCTCGCGCTCGAACAGCTTCAGCCCCAGCTGCGCCTCGAGATTGGCGATGCCGTAACTGATGACGGATTGCGCCCGGTTGAGCTTGCGGCCGGCGGCCGAGAAACTGCCGGTGTCGGCAACGGCGACAAGGATCTGGAGCTGGTCGAGGGTTGGATTGGGTTGCATATCTCTATCTACTTTATAGATGGATCGTATAGAAAATATACCAGTTTATCGGATGGATCGATAGCCACATATGTAGCGGGACAATTCATTCCACTGGAGAGACCCGCTATGTCCATTCTTCTTGTTACCTCAAGCCCGCGCGGCGCTGACTCGCATTCGACCCGCATCGCCACCGAATTCGCTCAGAAGCTTCTCGCCGCCGACCCGTCGAACACGCTCGTCGTGCGCGATCTCGTCGCCAACCCGCTGCCGCATATCGATGCCGACTATGCGGCAGGCATCTTCACGCCGGTTGAAGCGCGCACCCCTCGCCAGGCCGAGGTGGTCGGCGTTTCCGATGACGTGCTCGACGAACTGTTCGCCGCCGACACCGTGATCCTGGCCACTGGCTTCATCAACTTCAGCGTCTCTTCGACGCTGAAGTCCTGGGTCGACCACGTAACTCGTGCCGGCAAGAGCTTCGCCTACGGCGAGAACGGCCCCAAGGGCTTCGTCACCGGCAAGAAGGTCTACGTCGTGCTGGCTTCCGGCGGCATCTATTCGGAAGGCGCTGCCGTGCAGATGGACCACGCCATCCCTTACCTGCGCACTGCGCTCGGCTTCAACGGCATGACCGATGTCGAAGTCGTCCGCATCGAAGGTATCTCCAAGGGCCCTGACGCGGTGACAGCAGCGCTTGCCAAGGCGACCGCCAAGGTCGATGCGTTGGTTGCCGCCAGCCGTGATGTAGCGGCTGCCGCGTAAGCCACTGATCCGTATGGCTTATCAAAGGCAGGCGTTCGCGCCTGCCTTTTCGTTTCAGCCAATCAGATGCCGCAAGAGGCCGGCCGAAGCGACCCCGATCAGCACGGTCGGCAGCATGGAAAGCCGCGTTGCCGCCGCCAGCGTGATGGCCAATGCCGCAAGATCAGCCGGATTGCGCGACACGAAGGCCGGCGCGATAACAGAGATCAGCACGCAGCCGGGCGCGGCCTCCATCACCGCTGTGGCGCGAGCACCGAGCACGCGGTTGCGCAGGACGACATAGCCGCCGATCCGCGTCAGATAGGTGACGCCGGCCATCAGCACGATGGTGAGAAGGGTCGTCGCGTCGATCATCCATCACCTGCCATCAACCAGGCAGCAAGCAGCCCCGACACCGCACCCGCCGCGACATACCAGGCGCCGGGAATGAAGAGATAGACAAGGGCCGCGACGACCAGACTGACCAGCCAGGGCCGTGCCGCCGCCACGCTCTTCCACATGCCGCGCATCAGCACCAGAAAGACGGCCGGAAACGCCATGTCGAAACCAAAGGTCCCGACATCGCCCAGCATCGGGCCGAGCAAGGCACCGAGCGTGGTGAAGGATACCCACGCCAGATACATCGCCAGCGCCGCGCCCATGTAATAGCGCGGGCTGAAGGCGGGCGCGATACCGACGGCGGCGCGCTGTTTGGCGTCGGTCAGGCCGAGCGCCCAGCTTTCGTCGCACATGAAGAACAGCGCCGGGAAAACCTTGCGCCGCGGCTTCGCGCGCAGGAACGGCGCGAGCGCCGCACCCATCAGCAGATGCCGGCTGTTGACCAGGAAGGTGATGGCGACAATGAGCAGGATATGCGGCGGCGACGTCCACAGCTGGATCGCCGCGAATTCCGAGCCGCCGGCGAAGTTCAGCCCCGTCATGACAGACAACTCGACCGTGCTCAGCCCTTTCTGTGTGGCCTGGGCGCCGAGCACCAGCGCATAGGGGATGGTGCCGAGCAGCACCGGCGCGCAGGACGCCACGCCCCGGCGGAACTCGGATTCCGAACCATTGCCGGCTGTTTCGACTGCCTGTGAAATGCTCATGGTCTGCCATAGGCCGGCCTCACAGCCGCCCTGCCCTGCGTTTGAAGTCTGTGATGTCAGAGGCAAAACATACCTACACCTCTCGGCAATTTGGTTGCGAAGATTGTTGTCTTTCGCCAAATTTTGGCATTCAGTGTCAGATATCGGCAGGAAAATGGAATTCAACGCCATGACGCTCGACGAGATCGACAAACGCATCCTGCGGGCGTTGCAGCGCGACGGCCGCATGGCCAACAATGATCTGGCCAATGAGGTCGGCCTGTCGCCCTCGCCTTGCCTGCGGCGCGTCAGGCTTCTGGAGGAAGCCGGCGTCATCGACCGCTATGTCGCCGTGCTCAATCCGGCCAGCATCGGCAAGGGTCTCACCTTCTTCACCCGCATCTGGCTGAAGACGCAGGACGAGGACACGATCGAACATTTCGCCACCGAGGTGGCCAAGCTGCCGCAAGTGATGGAATGCTATCTCATGCTCGGCGACTGCGACGCCCTGGTGCGCGTGGTAGCGGCTGACATCAACGACTATCGCCGTTTCCAGTCGGAGCATCTGAGCCGCATCAAGGGCGTGCAGAACGTCAAGACCGACGTTCCCAGCTGGACGATCAAGTATACATCGGAACTGCCGATCTGAGCCTTTGAAATGTCTCGCGCCGGTGGATCGTCAGCGCATTTGACGAGGCGCATGCCATCGCCTGGCCCTATAAAAATTTCCATCTGGAATGTCGATCCGAGCACGCCTCGAACGTCCTTCGGACGCAGCCGGAATTGCCGGGCGGCGTCGAAAGATCGATCCTGCACCCGGCTGGGAGAAGAAACATGAACCTTTCCTATCGTTGGGTCATCGTCGCGGCTGGCGCATTGATGTCCTGTGTCGCCATCGGCACGATGTTTTCGCTGGCGATTTTCCTCGAGCCGATGGCGATCGACACGCAATGGTCGCGCGCGGGCATTTCGAGCGCCATGACGCTCAATTTCCTGGTGATGGGCCTCGGCGGCTTCGCCTGGGGCGCCCTGTCCGACCGGTTCGGCGCCCGCATCGTCGTCACGATCGGTGCCGTGCTGCTCGGGCTGGCGCTGGTGCTGGCAAGCCGCGTCGGTTCGCTTCTCACCTTCCAGATCACCTATGGCGTGCTCGTCGGGCTCGCGGCCAGCGCCTTCTTCGCGCCGATGATCGCGCTGACATCAGGCTGGTTCGACACCAATCGCGGGCTGGCGGTATCCCTGGTCTCGGCCGGCATGGGCGTGGCGCCGATGACGATCTCGCCCTTGGCCCGCTGGCTGATCTCCACCTATGAATGGCGCACGGCCATGTTCGACATCGGCCTCATGGCCTGGGTGCTCCTGCTGCCCGCCGTCCTTCTGGTGCGACAGCCACCGAAGCCCGCCGCCTCCGATGCGGCCGCGGCGCCGATAGCCGAAGGTGCCGGCCTAACGGTCGGGCAGGCGCTGCGCTCGCCGCAATTCATCGTGCTGGGGCTGACCTTCTTTGCCTGCTGCGCGGCCCATTCCGGCCCGATCTTCCACATGGTCAGCTACGCCATGCTGTGCGGTGTCGCCCCGATGGCCGCTGTCTCGATCTACAGTGTCGAGGGTCTGGCTGGCCTGGGCGGCCGGCTGCTCTACGGCGTGCTGGCCGACAGGCTGGGCGTCAAGCCGGTGCTGATCGCGGGGCTGGCGATCCAGGCGATCGTCATTGCCGCCTATCTCTCGATCAGCCGGCTCGACCAGTTCTACATGCTGGCCGTCATCTTCGGCGCCACCTATGGCGGCGTCATGCCGCTCTACGCGGTGCTGGCGCGCGAATATTTCGGCCAGCGTATCCTCGGCACCGTGTTCGGCGCCGCCACCATGCTCTCCAGCCTCGGCATGGCGCTGGGGCCGCTTGCCGGCGGCATGATTTTCGACGCCTATGCCAGCTACCATTGGCTGTTCATCGGCTCGGCTCTCATCGGTCTGGGCGCCGCGGGCATAGCCATCGCCTTCCCGCCGCTGCCACGCAGGGCGTTGCAGCCGGCATAATGCATGTCGCCCGCAAGTGCCCTCGGTTCCGGGATAACGACATGCATAAAATCAGAAGCTTACAGCAGGTCGGGCGAATCCTGTTCGCCGCGACATGCTGTAGGCACGGCCGGACGGCAATCGTGGCCAGGTAACAAACGGGCGCTTGATGGGCCGATGGCCGGTCAAGCCACCGCCTGCTTAGCCGTCACGCCGACTTGAGAACCGTGAACGGCCGCTTTTGAATGGCCCGCTTGGCCTGGAAATTCGCGGCCGGAGCCGGGCGGCCGACATGAAAGCCCTGGACCTTGTCTATGCCGAACTGGCGCATGAGGAGCATCTGCTCTTCGGTCTCCACCCCTTCGACCAGGATTTTGTGGCCGCGATTTCTGACCAGCGCGATGATGTCCTGCAGCATCGCCATGCCCTTGGGGGTGCCGCAGTCGTGGAGAAACGAGCGGTCGATCTTGACCGTATCGAAATCGATGAGGCGAAGCCACGAAAGGCCGGCGAAGCCCGTCCCGAAATCATCGAGCCATATCCTGATGCCGAGCAGCTTAAGGTCGCTAATGCAGCGCAGGATGTCGGAGTGCATCTCCATCTCCAGCCCCTCGGTGATCTCGAAGGCCAGCCTGTTTCCGGTTACGCCAGTCTCGCCCAGAATGGTCGCGACCGATGTCGCGAAGCCGGGCGTCTTGAGCTGGATCGGCGAGACGTTGACGCTGACGACGCGCACGTGATCCTGCGCCAGGAGCTCGGCGCAGACGGTCCTTATTGCCCAACGCCCGAGCTCGAGGATGGCGCCGGTCCGCTCCGCGACGGGAATGAACAGGCTCGGCGGAACCAGGGAGCCGTCCAGCATCTTGAGGCGCATCAGCGCCTCCACGGCATCGACCCTGCCCGACGCGACGTCCTGGATGGGCTGATAGACGAGCGAAACGAGATCCTGGCCGATCGCGATCTTCAGCAAAGCCGCGAGGTTCTCGCTCTCGTCGCTGCTTTGGGGGTCGGTCGGATCGAACAGCCGGACACAGTTTCGGCCGCTGGCTTTTGCCAGATAGAGCGCTCGATCGGCCTCGTGGATGATCTTCTCCAGCTTGGCGGCGGTCTGCTTCCTGGTGAACGCCGCGCCCACGCTCGCCGTCACGATCGCGACGCCATCCCGCCGCAACTCGTGCGCGATCGCCAGGTTCTCGATCGTGCGGCAAATGGCTTCCGCCAGATCCGCGACCTGGTCTTTCCTGTCCATGCGGGCCAGGACGATGAATTCCTCACCGCCATAGCGGCCGATGGAACCATCATATTGCTTGATCAGCTCACTGAGCGCATCGGCGACCTGGATCAGGCAGCGGTCGCCTTCCTGATGGCCATAGCAGTCGTTGAATTTCTTGAAGAAGTCGACGTCGATGAGGATCGCCGCAAAACCATGGCCAAGCTTTTGCCAGTCATTCCAGTAGTCGCGCAGTTTCTCGTCGATGGCGCGCCGGTTCTCCAGACCTGTCAGCGGATCCGTCCGCGACAGCCTGAGCAGGGCCTTGCCGCGCTCGGTGGCCTCATTGTGCTGGATCTTGGCTTCCAGCGCGTTCAGGAAGACGTTGTAGCGTTCTTCGTTCAGCTTCCAGTTAACATAGGATGTGAACGTGAAGCACGAAACGTAGAAGGTGCCGAATACCATCTTGTATGTCAGCGATGCGGGTAGAAAGTAGTTCACCACATACAAGATGCACAAAATTATGGTCGACGTTATGATCGACACTTTGAACCGGAACGTGAAGAAAAGATTGGCACTCATCATGAAAATGGTGCCAAAGACCATATAATAGGCAACGCTTTCCTTGTTCGCTCCCATGGAGGCAGGGTAAAGCCAGCCGAGATAACCGAAAATGATGGCCCCGGCACAGGTTACGTCAAGCCAGTCCGTGGCGGCTCCCCGGCGAAGCTGCGTTTCTAGCACCAGCAGTGCGGTCAATCCGACAGCGAAGCGGGCCGTGATCGTAAGGGCGGCCACATCCGGTATCAGCAGCAGATCCGATACCGAAAACAAGACATAGATGACGACGGCGATCCAAAGGCCTGGCCTGGCTTCCTTCCTTCGCTTCGCCTGGGCTTCCGTGCGGTAAAGGATGCGAAGTTCGGCCGCCCCCAGCTCCTGGCGCGGATCGTGCGGTTCCGAAGCCACCGCTTCGGCCGCTCGGGATGACGCGCGCTCGTTCACGACAAATCCCGGCTGAGGGGGATTTCGCGTTCCGAATTCTTTTGCAGCTTCTGCCCCCAACGCAGACCGACTCCTTGGGCGCGACATGTCTTGCCGCGCGATCAAATGCAACGACGCAGGACAAGTTTCCGTTAACTCGAACCCGGAATCCCCTCCCTAAAAACCCCAAAGAATTGACATGGTTAGCGGGAAATTAATCATACCGATAAAATGCCGGTGAGCCGACATTGGCAAATCGAATATTCTAAGCAATAAGTTAACTGACTGTTAACTATGGAGTCTTGGTGTGCAAACTGTCTTTGATGGCCAGAGTCTGATCACTGCGGAGGCGATCGCCGGCGGGCTACCGCGAGGAAAAATCGAGCATCACAGCGAAGCGTTCGAAACCGCTCGCGCAGAGCTGGCGCTCATCCTCCTGACGACACAGCAACAGGTCGAGCAGCAAAAATTTCCCGCCGAGATCGTTCGCCGCCTGCTGTCGCTTCTCAACGCGCTGCGTGCCAAGGTCCC
Organism: Mesorhizobium sp. ESP7-2; assembly: GCF_020164715.1. Lineage (NCBI taxonomy): Bacteria > Pseudomonadati > Pseudomonadota > Alphaproteobacteria > Hyphomicrobiales > Phyllobacteriaceae > Mesorhizobium > Mesorhizobium sp. ESP7-2. The sequence continues at coordinate 24,448 of NZ_JAIUGQ010000045.1, read as the reverse complement.
TCCCGACGTGTGGCGAGCCCTGATACCGCTGGCGCAGAACCACCCGCTCCAGAAGTACTTTCTCGAGGATCCGCTGACGCATTGGTCCTTCACCAAGCCCAGGGGTTATTCCGGCGACGCGCAGTTGCTCGATTACATCTATTGTGACCCGCACGTGGCCGAGAGCGTGGCAAGCGCCTCGGAGATCGGCAAGGCGCTTTACAGCCATACCCAGAACGTTCCGTCATGCGTGGCGGCCCGCGAGCGGCGCGATCTTCTGACCCGCTATGTCGATGAGACCGCGGCCAGGAATGGATCGGATACCGAAGTCCTGGCTATCGCAGCAGGCCATCTGCGCGAGGCGAACCGTTCGGCCGCGTTGGCCGAGGGCGGCCTCAAGCGCTGGGTCGCGCTCGACCAGGATCCCCAGAGCGTCGGACTGATCGCGCGCGATTTCCAGGGCACCGCGGTCGAAGCCATCGACGGCTCGGTACGGACCGTGCTCACCAGGGGCCACAAGCTTGGCAAGTTCGATCTCATCTATGCCTCCGGCCTTTACGACTACCTCCAGCACAATGTCGCCGTGAAACTCACCAAGACCTGTCTGCAGATGTTGAAGCCGAACGGGACATTCCTGTTCGCCAACTACGCCGAGGGCACTCCTGACGCCGGCTACCGGGAGACGTTCATGGACTGGGTGCTGCTGCTGCGGTCGGAAGTCGACATGTGGAACATCATCAATGCCAGCGTCGACCGCAACACAGTCGAGGCGCAGGTGTATTTCGGCGAGAACCGCAACGTGCTCTACGGCGTTATCCAAAAGCGCGGATAATACCCGCCTGACGGCACACCGGCTGACGTAAGGACCTCGAAGCGCTTCAGCCGGAGTGCTTGAGGGAGTCTTTCGGGGATGGCCTGCCCTACCCAAAAATCCGCTTGCCCTGTTCATCCACCAGCTGGATGCCCTTCTTGATCGAGATATCGACGGCGTCGTACAGCGGTGCGAAGCGGTCGGCGCGGATGGATTGGCCATCTACGCGACGCGGCGGCTTTGCTGCTGGTGCACGAGCTGCCGAACAGGAGCATATTTCGAGAAATCCGATTGCTGTCTTCAACACAAAGCGGACTTGCTTCTTCTTAAAGCTATACTCTCGTCTGCAGCTTTCTAAAAAAGATTGTGCCACAAAGGCCCAAACCGTAGACTTTATTCTCCTAATTTTTTTGTGGGGGTTTTCCATCATGGCAACTCGCCTGAACTTGCGGGCAGTCTTTCGCTTGATTGTTGCAGGTTTCTTTGCGTCCCTGACCTTGGTTGGCACCTCGTCGGGCGCCGCAAAGCAGAAAGCGCCCGAAGAATGGCCTATGAATTTCATTTTGGTTCGGAACGGCGATTGCAATGTAAGCTGCATCCAATGGATATCCGCAGAAGGTATCATTAAACCTGATACAGACAGACAATTTGAGAAGTTTCTGCGGAGTCTGAAGGGTCAGAGACTTCCGATCGTGTTTCAGTCCGGCGGCGGGAACGTGGATGCGGCGCTTGCGATCGGGCACATGATCCGGGACGCCAGCCTCGAAACCGCGATAGGCAGGACGCAGTTGAACGGCTGCCCGATGCTGGTTCCGCGCTGTCCGGAAAAGATCGTGAAGGACGGCTGGTCGGAAGGGGAAGTTCATTCTGGCGGGGCGTACTGTTTCTCGGCTTGCCCATGGGCCTTGGCCGGAGGCCGGGTTCGCGCCGCGGCTGCCACTGCCCGTATCGCCGTCCATCAGATAACGAACGGCCGGAACAAACCCCGAATGCACAACGGCAGAAGAAATCTCGATGAAATTTCGACGGTGGTTGATCCGGCGCTGAAGCAGATGATGTCCGATTATTTCGACGAAATGGGCCTCAACAGCGCCGATGTGTTCGCCATGATGGGGCTGGCAACACCGCAGGGCCTATATAACGTCTGGGACGCTGAAGCGCTTAAATCAGGCATCGTAACGAAGGTCTATTCGTACTCGGAAGAGCCGGGCTATGTCATTGGTGGATCTGACGCTACGGTCACTCCCCCGGCGACGGCCGCACCGACGCCAACGGTTGCTCCCGCGCCGGCGGTCACTCCAATCCCGGACGAACTGGTGCATCTGCGTCAGTAAGGTATGGCGCGTCTTCTGCTCTACCCGAAAATCCGATCGCCCTGTTCGTCGACGAGTTGGATGCCTTTCTTGATCGAGATGTCGACGGCGTCGTCCAGCCCGGCGAAGCGGTCGGCGCGGATGAATTTGTGCTCCTTTACCACGCCGTCGATCTCCTTGGAGACGACGCCGCACGTCTGGTACTGACCTTCTGTCTTGTAGGGCGTGGCGCTGATCGTAAAACCCTTGTGCTCGACCTGCTTGGCGGGCGCGGCACTTCCAGGCTCGGCCGCTTCGCCGCCGCCGCCGAAAAGACGTTTCAAAAAAGACATCGCTCAGATCTCCTTGTCGCCTGCGATCGCCGTCGGTATGCGATTCACGACGTTGTCTTCCCAGCATGCGCGAATGTGCCGCCGCGTTCCAGCCCCCTGATGAAGACGGCGACCAGGAGCTCGATCTGCCGGTCGATCTCGTCGGCCTGCCGGCGCTCGGACCTCCCCGCATACCCGCTGGTGACGATGCCATGCACGCTTGACCAGAGGGTTCGCGCGGCGATCCGGCGCGTGTCCTCGTCGAGATCGAAGCCGCCATCGGCAAGGACGCTGGCGATGATCTCGAACAACTGGTCGAGCCTTGCCTCATAGACATCGGGCTCGGTCAGCACCGGACGCCTCCGGTTGAAGGCCAGCAGCGCCGGCCAGCTGCCGGGATGCGCCTCGACGAAGCGAACATAGGCGCCGGCCAGCGCCATCAGCCGTTGGCGCACGTCGGTAATGCCGCGCCTGCCAAGATCGGCCATCGCCGCCGCGCCCGCGACCCCCAGCCGGTCGAGCAGCCGCATGTTGACGGCGCGGTGCACGCCGTCGAGATCGGAAAACAGATTGTAGACCGAGCCGACCGAGATGCCCGCCTGTTCGGCGATGGTCCTCGCCTTCAGATTGTCCATGCCGCCTTCGTCGAGCAGCGTCTCGGCAATGGCCAGCACCCGCTCGCCCGTCTCTTCCTTGTCCAGCGCCATATAAGTCCTTTGGATGCGCGTGCTTTTGATGGCACGCTTTTTCGAACCCCCGATTTCCCTTCGTTTACCATATCCCGGATGTCGTGAACAGTGTTCAAAATCGTCTTGAACACAGTTCATTTCCTGCTATGTTGAGTTTGTGAACATCGTTCACCAAAACTTCGAAGGGAGAAGAACCATGCTTAGCCTGATCAGAACATTGCTCGACGGCGCCGGCGCACGGGCCGAGGACGGCCTCAAGGATCGCTTCGCCATCGACCTTCTGGCGCAGCGCATCCGCGATGCCGAGGCGGGTCTTGCCGCCGCCAAGCAGACACTCGCCTCATTGATCGTGCGCCAGCGTGCCGAGCAGGCCGGCCTCGAGCATCTCGATCGCCGCCACGTCGACCTGGAGGCACGCACCATCAGCGCACTGGCCGCCGGCAACAGCGGACTGGCCGAGAGCGGTGCCGCGGCCATCGCCGAACTGGAGAATGAACGCGAGGTCCGCCGCGCCACGGTGCAGAGCCTTGGCGAAAAGACCTTGCGGATGCGCGTTTCGGTGGAGCGGGCGCACCGCCGCATCATCGACCTCAACCAGGGCATGATCTCGGCCCGGGCCATCGATGCCGAGCGCAAGGCGCAGTCACGCCTCGTCAGGTCGATCGGCCATTCGGCAAGCCTCAACGACGCCGAAGAGCTTTTGGCCCGCATCAAGGCCGGCAGCGATCCGTTCGAGGAGGCCGGCATTCTCGATGAGATCGACGGCGAGTTGCGTCACGAGGCGATCCGCGACCGCCTTGCCGACGCCGGACACGGCCCGGCGGTGAAGGTGCGCGCCAAGGACGTGCTCGAGCGCCTGAAAACCATCAACTGAATATTTTGGACCTGCACATCAAACCCAACTTCGATCCAATCAAAGGAATACGACAATGAACAGCAATCAGACCTACATCATGTTCAACACCGTCTCGGTGGGCGCCGCCTACTTCATGCTCGGCCTGTCGCTTTGGCTGGCGCCGGTCGACTTGTCGACCAAGGGCTACTGGGCCATGGGCATCCTGCTGCTGACCGGCAGCCTGGTGAACCTGGTCAAGTACCGCACCGACGAGCGCATCTCCGCCGAGACCACCGCCAAGATCGAGAAAGCGCGCAATGAAAAGCTGATCAGCGAATATGTCGGCAAGGAATGATGCCGACAATGGCCTGACGAGAAAAGCCCGGGTCTCCCCGGGCTATTGAGCTTTCAAGAGTCGCGGCATCACGAGATCAGCGGTGCGTCAGCGCTTCCAGCGCGTCTGCCGCGGCTTCGAGGATGCTCATCGCCTCGGCCTGCTTTTCGGCCGGGGCATCGACGATGTCACCGAGTGCGGCGCGCAGCCGGTGGCGGATGGCACGGAATTCGTCGCGCGTTTCCGAGCGCTCGCCACGGCCACCCCGGCCGCCGCGACGATCCTCGCCATCGTCGTTCCAGCCGAACCATTCGCGCGCCTTGGCCATCTTGCGGCCGAAGCGTTCGAGATGCTCGAGCACGCCGTCGATCATCTCGCGGTTCTCGGCCAGATGCGCCTGCCCGGCCTCGGTGATCGAGAACACCTTCTTGTTGCCTTCGCTCGACGAGACAGCGTAGCCGGCCTCTTCCAGGAAGGTCAGCGTCGGGTAGACGACGCCCGGGCTCGGGCTGTAGATGCCACTAGTACGCTCTTCCAGCGCCTTGATGATGTCGTAGCCGTGGCGCGGCGCCTCCGCCAGCAGCGACAGCGTGATCAGCTTGAGGTCACCATCGGCGAGCATCCGTCCGGCGCGGAACATGTCGCCTGGGCCGCGCCCGCCGCCCCTCCCCCCGAAAGGACCGAAGCCGCCGCCTCCTCTGCCACCAAATTTGCCGCCGAACTTGCCGGCCATGTGCATGAACATGCGCTCGCCGAAATGATGGTGGTCGGAATGATTGTGCATTGATCGCTCCTAAAGTTCTATCTTACGATATATCTTAATTAGGCGCGCGGGTCGATCGAGTCAAGATATATCTTACGATGTATCTGAGAGTGGCGCCAGTGGAGGACGCTATCGACCCCTCACGCCCTTGCGCGCGTTGCGGTATTCGCGGACCACGAGATCCGTCAGTTCCTGGACGGAGGTCTCGGAGGTGGGCTTGTCGAAGACGATGATCCCACCCTCGATGAGATTGATCCTGTCGCAGACGTCGAAGATCTGGGCGTAGTTGTGCGCTATGATCATGATGCCCACATCGCCCCCCTCCTTCAGCTGCTGGATCAGATCGAGGATCAGTGCCGATTCCTTTGCGCCCATCGCCGCTGTCGGCTCGTCGAGCAGCAGGATCCTGGCTTTCTGGTAGACCGAGCGGGCGACGGCGATCGCCTGGCGTTGGCCGCCCGACAGCCGGGACACCTCGGCATCCACCGAAGGGATGTTGACACCCATGCGCTCCAGTTGCGCCAGCGCCGCGCGGCGCATGGCCTTGTCGTCAAGGATTCCAAGCGGGCCGCCGAACACGGCCTCGCGCTGCAGGAACATGTTGCGGTAGACATTCAGCTCATTGATCAGGGCCAGGTCCTGGTACACCGCCTCCACGCCGAGGCTGCGTGCATGCGCGACCGAACTCAGCGTTACGGGCACGCCGTCGAGATAGAGCTGTCCACTCGTGGGCTTGAGGAAACCGGTAAGGATCTTCATCAGCGTGGACTTGCCGGCGCCATTGTCGCCGAGCAATCCCAGCACCTCGCCGCGTTTCAGCCGCAGATTGACGTCGCGCAGCGCCGTGACCTGGCCGAAACGCTTTGCGATGTGCTCGGCCCGCATCAATTCGCCCGAAACCGCCTCTTGTTCCATTATCCGCCTCCCTGGTCGCGCAGCCGGCTGAGATGGATATTCACCGTCATTGTCGCCAGGATAGCCGCGCCCAGGATCATGTCGAAGGTGAAGGCGCTGACGCCCAGCAAGGTGAAGCCGTCCTTCAGAATGGCCAGCGCGAGCGCGCCGAGGAAGGCGCCGACCGTGGTGCCGAGTCCACCGGTCAGCAATGTGCCGCCGATGACGGCTGAAGCGATCGCCGCGAACATGATCTCGCTGCCGCCGGCCAGCGGGTCGATCGAGCCGATACGGAAGGCATCGAGCATCCCGGCAAAGCCGCCGAGCATGCTGCACAGGATGAAATTGCCGGTCTTGATGCGCCGGACCTTGATGCCGACCTCGGCGGCGCCAGTCGGGTTGCCGCCGGTGGCGACGGTGTGCAGGCCCCAGCGCGTCTTCATCAGCACGAATTGCAGGCCGATCGCGATCGCCAGCGCCCAGGCCAATTCCGCCCAGGGGTTGCCGCCGAAAATCCGGGTGAAGAGCTCGCCCGCCAGCGGCTGCACCGGAAAGCCGCCGGAAATGGTCAAGGTGAAACCGTTGATCAAGAACAGCATGCCGAGGGTCGTGACAAAGGAAGGCAGGCGCAACAGCGTGGTGAGGAAACCGTTGATCGCGCCCACCAATGCCGCCGCCGCGAGCCCCGCGACCACCGCGAGCCATGGCGGTGCGCCGCCAGCCATGGCGAAGTACATGACGAAGGGTGCCAGCGCATAGACCATGCCCACAGACAGGTCCAGTTCCCCGCACACCAGCACCATCACCTCGCCAGCGGCGATGATGGCGGTGGTGGCGGTGAACTGGACGAGGTTTTCGAGGTTGGCCGGCGACAGAAAGGCCGCGCTGGAATACTGAAAATAGATCACCAGCAGCAGGCCGGCGATGACGATGCTGGCTTCGCGGTACCGAAAGACAGCCGTCGCGGCCAGGTTCCAGGCGCTGCGGGGCGGTGCGGCGTCGGCTCCCTTCACGGCGTCGTCGGGGAGCCGGCCTTCGCCGGCCGGAGAATGCCGGGCATCGTCGGCCATGGGCTCGCCCTCAACCGCCGATGGCGCCCGAGCGCTCGATCAGCATCTGCTTGCTCGCATTGCCCTCGTAGCGGCTTTGCGTCTTCAGATAGGGCTGGACGCTGTCCTTGGTGACGAATTTGAGGCCTGTGTTTATGTCGGCCGGGCCCGTAAGCCCGCCCGACATCTGGAACAGGAACATCTCCATCACCGCGTAGAAGCCCTGCAGATAGGGCTGCTGGTCGATGGTGAAGTCGAGATGGTCCTTGGCGATGGCGTCCAGCGTCGCGGGCAGGAGATCGAAGCCACCGGCCCTGACGCCATTGGCGTGCAGACCGTATTTCTCCATGGTCTTGCCGACCGCCATGGTGCTGCCGGCATCGACGGCGAATATACCCTTCACGTCCTTGTGGCCGACATAATAGGCATCGACGCGCGACACCTCCTCGTTGACCGTCGGTCCGGTGGCGATCTGGGTGAAAGTGATCTTCTTGCCTGAAGCCTTGATCGCGTCGGCGGCGCCATCGAGACGCGGCTGGATGTTGAGCTGGCCGGGCGTGGCGATGAAACCCACCACCTCGCCCTCGTCGACCAGGCTTACGATACGCTCTCCAAGCGCCTTGCCGGCAAGGTACAGATCCTGGCCGACATAGGCGAGCCGGGCATTGCCCTTGGCATCGGCGTTGTATGCGAAGACAGGAATCCCGGCCGCGAGCGCCTTGCTCACCGGCTCGTTGAAAGCGTGCTCGTCGACGAGGCAGACGGCAATGCCGTCGACCCCCGCGGCGATGGCCGTGTTCATGGCGTTGACCATCTCGGAGGCGATGGATTGCTGTGAGCCCGTCCACTGATAGGAGCAGCCGAGCAGCGCGCAGGCATCCGCGATCCCGTATTGGGTGGGCACGAAGAATGGGTTCGTGGTGACATGGTTGACGAAGACGAACTTCCACGGTTTGTGTTGGGGAAAGTCGCCCTGCGTAGCGTCTGCCGCCGCGGAGGCCGGCAAGGCGGCCAGCGCCGCCAGCGAGGCCGCGCCACCCGCGCCCAGCGCGATTTGCAGCAGGGTGCGTCGCGTGGCCGCGAAGCCCTGCCCACGATTGGTGTATTCATGATCAGCGATCATGGTCGATCTCCCTAAGTTCCGATTTTCTTTTTTTATGCATCCTTCTTGCCGGACGGCCGGCAAAGCCATGGACGGGGGCCACGAGGCCCTTGCATGCAGAACTAGGGTCCGGCGCAAGGTCCGCTAGATGGATACGCCGCGATGACTTTTTTTTGAACGCTGAGAGTTCCGGGTCAACGAATGTCCGGCCGGCGAGACCGCTACCAGCGGCCCTTGCGCCGATTCCAGCCGTAGAGCAGATCGGCGAAGCGATCATAGGCATGGCGGGTCCGCGGCAGCATGAGCCGATTGCCGAACAGGCTCGCCAGCCAGCCCTCGCCCGGCGTTAACAGCCAGACCGCGATCGCCACGTCCGCGCCGACCACCAGCCTACCCTTGGCATCGATGGCATGCAGCCGGCGGCGGATGTCCTCCAGCGAGACGCCATGCGACGACAGCGCATGCGGCTCCAGGTTGATGTCGCGAAATTCGACCCGTCCGGCCTTCACGGCCTCGACCAGCCGCCGCTTCTGTCTGCCGATACCGGCATCGCAGACCGGGCAGCGCGTGTTGTACCAGACGGTCAGCAAAGGCGTGGTTCCGCTACCAGTCACTTGCCGCGCATCGCCGCCTTCGGCCCGACGCACTTGTTGTCGCGAAACAGCGCCCACTCCTCGCACAGGCGACCGTTGGGCAGGCGGCAAAAGCCGTATTCGTTGCCGGCCTTGTCCTTCCTGACCACGAAGCGGCCGCCGACCGCACCGCAATGGAGCGATGCGGGATTTGCCATGCCGACCGGTTTTTGCGCGGCGGCGCCGGCGTCGATCGGCATCAAGGACAACAAAGCGAGGCTGGCAGCCAATATCGAGACTTTCTTCATGCGATCTCTCCTCGGCCGCATGTCTACCACGGCGAGGCGTCCTGTCCCGAGGCAACTGTCAGATTTGTCGGAACGCGCGCCGGGTCGAGTGCCGTTGAGGCGGCACCTGACCGGGCTGTCCGCGAAAACATCATCATCCAAGCGAGGTGATGATCTCGCGATAGGCGAATTCGGGGAAGGCCTTCATCGTCCGCGTCCTGATGTTGCCGGCCGCCGCCAGCATCAGCGAGAAACGCGCCAGGACCGCGTCGTCGGGCGCCTCGACCACCGCCACCATGTCGTACTCGCCCATGGTCAGGTAGAACGCCTTGAACGATCCGCCCATTTCGCCCAGCTGCTTCCTGGCGGCATCGAGCCGCTTCGGTGAATCGCGCACGTTTCTGGCGCCCTGCTCCGTCCAGTTCATCAGCACGATGTAGCTTGTCATGGCACACCTCCCTCCGGGGCCACGGAGCACGGCACTCAGGCCGTATCGACACGGCCTCGACCGGGGCGGGCTTCCGGGATTGTCGCCCGAAAAATGCATCCGACGTCCGATTATCCTCCCGCTGCCCACGTCCCGCAAGCACTACCGCGCCGGCACCCATTGCAGAGTGAGCGCGGCCAGTTGAAGCCGGTTTAAAAACCCGCTTGATTGCGGCAATCTCCGTCGTGGCGTGAGCCCGGCAAAACGTCCGTGACCGACCCAGCCGCAGGAGAGCTTCATGCGCGAGACGACAGACCTGCCGCCGGAACAGATCGAAACTCCCGCCGCCTGGACCGGCGAGTACATGGCGAAGCATCCTGAAAGGTGGCTGGTCGAACTGGGCCCGCAGGATGTCGTGGAACTGGAAGTCGCCGCGACCGGCTTTCTTGCTGGCTCGCACGATATCAGCGGCCTTACCAAGGCGGATTTCCCTTTGCCTCGTCTGGCCGGCCGTCTTGCGGCCCTTCGCGAAAAACTGATTGCAGGCATTGGATTCGAGGTGCTGCGCGGTCTCCCGGTCGAAAGCTATTCCGCCGAGATGGCGGCAACGATCTTCTGCGGAGTTGGCGCCCATCTGGGTAGCACGCGGTCCCAGAATGCCCAGGGCCATATTCTCGGCCATGTCCGCGACATCGGCGCCGACGCCAGGGACGTCACGACGCGCATTTACCAGACGTCGGAACGCCAGACATTTCACACCGACTCCGCCGACGTCGTCGGTCTGCTCTGCCTGCGCGATGCCATGCAAGGCGGCGAGTCCCTGCTGGTCAGCACGGTGACGATCTACAACGAGATGCGCAAAAGACGTCCCGATCTGGTTCCCCTGCTGTTTGATCCGATTGCCACCGACCGGCGCGGCGAGATCCCGGAAGGCGAAAAGCCCTATTTCGAAATCCCCGTACTCAACTGGCATGCCGGACTGCTGACCGGCATCTATCAGCGCCAGTACATCGACAGCGCGCAACGCTTTCCCGATGCCATGCGGCTCACCGCCGCCCATGTCGAAGCGCTGGATCTCTTCGACAGCCTCGCCAATGACCCGAAGCTAAACCTGTCGATGCGGCTTCGACCGGGCGACATGCAGTTCGTCTACAATCATTCGCTGCTTCACGATCGCATGGGCTTTCGCGATTGGCCGGATCCCGACAGGCGGCGCCATATGCTGCGCCTGTGGCTGTCGGTCCCCGGCGACCGTCCGCTGCCCGAGAGCTTCAGGCAGCGTTATGGCTCGATCGAGATCGGCGACCGGGGCGGAATCATCGTCAAGGGCGCACGGCTGAACGTGCCGTTGCCCTGACGCCTGAAACAAAAAGGGCGCCAACCGGCGCCCTTAACTCGTCGTGATAGATAGAAATGAACTCAGCTATCCAGGAAGCTGCGCAGCTTGCGGCTCCGGCTCGGGTGCTTGAGCTTGCGCAGCGCCTTGGCTTCGATCTGGCGGATACGCTCGCGGGTGACCGAGAACTGCTGGCCGACTTCTTCCAGCGTGTGGTCGGTGTTCATGCCGATGCCGAAGCGCATGCGTAGCACACGCTCCTCGCGCGGAGTGAGTGAAGCCAACACGCGCGTGGTGGTCTCGCGCAGATTGGCCTGGATCGCCGCATCGATCGGCAGGATCGCCATCTTGTCCTCGATGAAATCACCGAGATGCGAGTCCTCCTCGTCGCCGACCGGCGTTTCGAGCGAGATCGGCTCCTTGGCGATCTTCAACACCTTGCGCACTTTTTCGAGCGGCATTGCGAGCTTTTCGGCCAGTTCCTCCGGCGTCGGCTCGCGGCCGATCTCGTGCAGCATCTGGCGCGAGGTGCGCACGATCTTGTTGATCGTCTCGATCATGTGCACCGGGATGCGGATGGTGCGCGCCTGGTCGGCGATCGAACGCGTGATCGCCTGCCGGATCCACCATGTCGCGTAGGTCGAGAACTTGTAACCACGGCGGTATTCGAATTTGTCGACCGCCTTCATCAGGCCAATATTGCCTTCCTGGATCAAGTCGAGGAACTGCAGGCCGCGATTGGTGTACTTCTTGGCGATCGAGATGACGAGCCGCAGATTGGCCTCGACCATTTCCTTCTTGGCGATCGCTGCTTCGCGCTCGCCCTTCTGCACCTGATTGACGATCTTGCGGAATTCCAGGATCGAGATCGCCGTTTCGGTGGCTAGGTGCTGGATCTCGGCGCGCAGGTCCTTGATCGCATCCTTCTCGTTCTTGGTGAATTCCTTCCAACCGCGCGAGGTCAGATTGGCGATCGAGCGCGTCCAGTTCGGATCGAGCTCGGACCCCTGATATTCCTTCAGGAACTCCTCGCGGCGCACGCCATAGCTTTCGGCGAGGCGCAGAAGCTTGCCCTCGTTCTGCACCAGGCGCTTGTTGATGTCGTAGAGCTGCTCGACCAGCGCCTCGATGCGCGCCGTGTTGAGCGACAGCGACTTCACCGCCTTGATCAGCTGGTCCTTCAGCTCCTTCAGCCGGCGGTCCTGACTGGGCGATAGCGTGCCGGCGGCGGCCAGACGGTTCTCGACCTGCTGGTCCTGCAGCTTGCGCAGCTTCTTGTAGGTGTCGGCGATGACGTCGAGCGTCTCCATCACCTGCGGGCGGAGTTCCGCTTCCATCGCCGCCAGCGACAGGCTCGCCTCGTCCTCGTCTTCCTCGTCGTCATCCCCGATGCCGCGCGTGTCGGCGCCGACATTGGTGATGTCGTCTTCATCGTCGCGTCCGCGACGCGGCTTTTCCTCGGCCTTGGGCGCCTCCTCGACGCGCTCGACCACCGGCGCCTGCTTGGCCTCGGGCCCGGCATAGGTGGCTTCGAGATCGATGATCTCGCGCAGCAGGATCTTGGATTCGTTGAGCTCGTCGCGCCAGATGATGATGGCCTGGAAGGTCAGCGGGCTTTCGCACAGCCCCGCGATCATCGTTTCGCGACCGGCCTCGATGCGCTTGGCGATCGCGATTTCGCCCTCGCGCGACAGAAGCTCGACCGAGCCCATTTCGCGCAGATACATGCGCACGGGGTCGTCGGTGCGGTCGGTCGGCTCTTTCTTGGTGGTGGTGGCGGCGACCGCGGTGCCGGTCTGCTCGGCCAGCTCGTTGGCGTCCTCCTCGGCGTCGGCGGCCGTGTCGCCGGCCTCGGCCTCTTCGCCCTGTTCGTCATCCTCGACGACGTTGATGCCCATGTCGGACAGCATCGCCATCGTGTCCTCGATCTGCTCGGAGGTCACTTCCTCGGAAGGCAGCACCGAATTCAGCTCGTCCATGGTGACATAGCCGCGCTTCTTGGCGGCCTTGATCATCTTCTTGACAGCATCATCGGAAAGGTCGAGCAAGGGCCCATCGGTGGCGCCTTCGCGTTCGGTCTCGACCTCTTCCTTTTCCTTTGTCGCCATAGTCTTTATCTTCTCCTAGCGGCCGGCCATCGGGCCGCGTCAGCTTTCGGACCAGTCAAATCGGATACGCCCGTTTTTCTAAACGCGCTTCACCCGGCCCATGAGCTGCATCCACTCTTTTTGTTTGGTGCATGCCGTCGCCCCAAAACCGGGTTCCACTCTTGGGCGGCATGCATTAAGTCCAGATTAACCCTGATATCTGTGGCAGGCGGGCTGCCTGTCCAGTGACCAGTACCTCACATCGCTTGTTTCCCGTCGACGCGGGTGCGGGTTAACGTTTCGAATCGTCCTGATTCCGCCATTCTGTCCGAAGGTCAAGCGGCTCTGGCATGATTCGCATGAAAAAAGCGAATCAATTACCCGACTTAGCGCGCCCCGCCCCAAAAGGAGGCATGGCAACGCCTTCATTCCGCACTCAGCTGCACTTAGGCTCGTCCAGCCCTGCCCGACGAAACGCCGAACCCTTCGATCAGCGCTTCCGTTGCTTGTACATCCTGAAATTGCGCCTGAATTTCGATCAGATGGCGGAAGTTTTCATCCGAAGGATCAGCTTCGAGCGCCGCTTCCGCCTGTTTCAGCTCCTTATGTAAGGTCCGCGCGCTGCGCTGCAAGTGCAACGCCTGGTTCAGAGCGTCGCGGGCATCCTCGAGCGCCGCCGTCTCCAGTGCCGGCCATTGCCGCGCCCGCCTGATCAGGCCGACGGCGCGCTCCCAGATCTCGGCGCAGCCGGCGCGCTCGACCGTCGCCACCACGGCGTTGCGGTCATTGGCCATATCATGCGCCATCGCGTCGAGGATGGCGGCATGCAGACGGGTCAGATCGGAATTGGCGAGATCGAGGAATTCGACATGGGCGAAGTTCTCGTCGATCAGCGCGGGATGGTTGATCAATGCGACGATGATCGTTGCCTCGCGCACCGACATTCCCTCGCCGCGCTTGACCAGCGCCGACTGGCCGAGGCTTTCGGTGATCGCGATGCGGCCGCCACCAGGCTTGGCGAATTGCCCGCCCGGCGCAGGCTTGCCCTGGCCGCGCTCGCCGGGCCGGCCGTTATCCTGACGACCTTGCCGCGCATTGCGCTGGGAGCCGAAGAAGCTCAGCACCCGCTCGCGCATTTCCTGCTGGTAGTGGTAGCGCGTGCTTTCGTCGCGGATGCGGCTGCTGAGTTCCCGCAGCGTCTGTCCCAATTCCGCCCGCCGCTCCGGCGTGTCGAAGACGCCGCCCGCTGTCTCGCGCATCCACAACAGGTCGACCAGCGGCCGCGCATCGGCCAGCACGGCACGGAAGGCGTCTGGCCCCTCGGCCTTGACCAGATCGTCGGGATCCTTGCCTTCCGGCAGCAGCGCAAAGCGCGCCGAGCGCCCGGCCTGCACTGACGGCAGCGCCATGTCGGCTGCCCGCCATGCCGCCTTCAGCCCGGCCTTGTCGCCGTCGAAGCACAGCATCGGCTCCGGCGCCATGCGCCATAGCAGTTCGAGCTGGTTTTCGGTGAGCGCGGTGCCGAGCGGCGCCACGACATTCTCGAAGCCGGCCTGCGCCAGCGCGATCACATCCATGTAGCCTTCGACCGCGATGACCGTCCCGCCCTTGGCCAAGGCTTTTCGGGCGCGGGCGAAATTATAGAGCACATTGCCCTTGTGGAAGAGCTCGGTGTCTGGCGAATTCATGTATTTGGCGAGCGCGTCGGGCGCCAGTGCGCGGCCGCCAAAGGCGATAATCTTGCCGCGCGAATCCGGGATCGGGAACATGATGCGGTCGCGGAACCAGTCGTAGGAGACGGGAATGTCGTCGCCATGGCGCACCAGCCCGCAGGCCTCGATATCGGCCTTCGGCACACCCTTGGCGGCCAGATGCTCCTTCAGCGCATTGCGGCTGTCGGGCGCGAAGCCGAGCCGGAACGACTGCTGCGTCGCCGGTGTCAGCCCACGGTCGCGCAGGTAGGCGCGGGCCTTGGCGCCTTCAGGTCCTTGCAGGCGCTCCTGGAAGAAGGCCGTCGCCATCTCCATGACGTCGGTCAGGCTGGCGCGTTCCTTCTCGCGCCGCTCCTCCTGCTCGTCGCGGACGGGCATCGGCACGCCGGCCATGTCGGCGATCTTCTCGACCGCCTCGGGAAAACTCAGTCCTTCGAGTTCGGTCAGGAACTTGAAATGGTCACCCGAGACCGAGCAGCCGAAACAGTGATAGCGGCCCTTCTTGTCCTCGCAGTGGAAGGACGGGCTCTTCTCGCCATGGAACGGACAGCACGCCCAATAGTCGCCGCGCGACGGGTTGGTCTTCTTGCGATCCCACGCCACGCGCTGGCCGATAACAGAGGAAATCGGCACGCGGTCGCGTATCTCGTCGAGGAAGGCGGGCGGAAAGCGCATCGGGGAACTCGTTTCGCCACCATATAATCATGCCCGCGATTTCAGACGACCCCTAATGCGGACGATGCCCGGTTTCCACAGGGCAACGCGACCCTCCGGTGCCGCCGATCAGGCGCCGTCGTCGACCAAACTCTCGATGGGCAATTCGAGAGCGCGGGCAATCCGCAGCCAAAGCGTGACGTCCCCACCGCGCTTTCCGTTCTCGATACCCGAAAGATAGTTCTGGGTCACGCCCACGGAGGCAGCGAGAACGGCCTGGGTCTGCTTGCGGTATCTGCGCCAAAAAGCGAGTGGAGAGACCGCGCCGACAAGTGCTCGTGCTTCATCGGGCGTAAGGCCGGGAATCTGCCCGGCACGAAACCCGCCAAGCGCCTGCGCATGCTCCAGCGATTCACGAAGGGCTTCCAGTTCGCTGCGAGGCAGGATGGCCAGTTCCTCGCCGCCTGGCGTCGTGACATAGGCGATGTTGTTCATCCCGGCATTCCTTCAGTCATATACCGATCCACGCGGTCCGATCTTGGTCACGATGATCTCTTGATCCGTCTCTTCGAAGATCACGCGATAGTCGCCGACCCTCAGGCGCAGGGCCGAAGATCCCTGCAAGGCCTTGACGCTGTTTGCAAGCGTACTCGCGTCCCTGGCATAGGTTTCGATCTTCGATAAAATCCTCTCGGCATCGACCCGATGCTTTCGCAATGCTTTTGCCGCCAAAGGCAGAAGTACGACCCGCTTCACCGTTTAAATATCGCATATTGTGATATTTCCGGCAAGGCGGGTCGGCATGAGACTGGGCAGGGCGAACCAAAGAAGGCGACTCTCGCGAGGCCGCCTCGCATCGAAAGGCCGGCGAGATGCCGGCTTTCGCCAACGATTACTGCGCGGCAAGCGCGCCGAAGATGACGCCGGAGACGATGCCGACCAGCACATAGTCATTGCCGACGCGGATCCATTCCTGGCCGCGGCCGGGACGGTGCAGGCCATAGCGGCCATAGTCGCGGATCGGCTGGTGCTGCCTCCAGCCGGAATATTTCTGGCCATTGCGCCAGTGATTGCGCTTCACGACGACCTTCTTCTTCACCACGCGCTTCTCGACATGCCTGCCGGGCTTCTGCCAATCGACTTTCGTGTAGTTCGACTGCGGCGCCACCAGCGCGTTCATCGGCGCTGCCTGGCCGGTGAGCGAGGTGGCGGCCAGCATCGAGAAAGCGAGAGCGGAAAGGACAATGCGTTTCATCGGAAGTCTCCTTGGTTGTCGATGCCAGAGGAATAACGGCCAGGGGATGAACCGAAACTGAACGCCACCATTACAATTGTGTAATAAATTCCGCCGCTTATTCCAAAGATTTGAACATCGTCGCAAAGACCGGCGCCAACAGTGCCGCAGATCCCGCCGATCCACCGCTCCAGCCCGTGCAACCATTTGCGGGTCCGTCCATTTTCCGACACCGGCCGTCGCCTCGCGGCGGCCCTTGAAATCGACAAATTTTTATTATCCGGCTAAAATGTTCCGGGCTATATTCCAGGGCTGTCATGACCATGATTCTTACCCTCGCCTTCGCCACCGGCCGCCATGCTGCCCGCGGCGCGCGCCACGCCCGCATCCAGGCGCCGCGATGAGCGGCTCGGTCGTCCTTCTGCATCTGGCCGGCGCCGTGGCGCTGATGCTGTTTGCCACGCGCATGGTCAAGACCGGCGTCGAGCGCGCCTATGGCGACGTGCTGCGCCATCGTCTGCGCGCCACCATGCGCAACCCGATCATGGCGGTGCTGGCCGGCACCGGCCTTGCGATCGCGCTGCAAAGCTCGACCGCGGTCACCTTGCTGGTCGGCTCCTTCGCCGGTTCCGGCATCGTCTCGGGCGCCGCCGGCCAGTTGGCCGTGCGTGGCGCCGAGATCGGCTCGGCTCTGGTGGTCAAGCTGCTGACCTTCGATCTCACGTTGCTGGTGCCGCTCTGCCTGATATCAGGCACGGTGATGTTCATGGCCACCGAGCGGCGCGACTGGCGACAGACCGGCCGCATCCTGGTCGGCATCGGCCTCCTGATCTCGTCACTGGAAATGATCGGGCAGGCGTCCGAGCCGCTGCGCAACAGCCAGCTGCTGCCGGTCATCCTCAATTATTTCTCCAGCGATTCCATCACCGCCTATCTGCTGGCGGCAATGATCACCTGGCTGTTCCAGTCGAGCATCGCGGCGGTGCTGTTGATGGCGACGCTGGCCGGCCGCGGCCTGATCAGTCCCGAACTCGGCCTCGTCCTCATCCTCGGGGTCAATCTCGGTTCGTCGCTGATCGCGCCGATGCTGACACGCTCGGCGAGTCCCGAAGTGCGTGTCGTGCCGGTCGGCAACCTCCTGATGCGCGGACTGGGCTCGCTGGTCATACTGATCCTGTTCATGATCTTCCGGCCGCATGTCGCCTTGCTCGGCACGACGGCGGCCGATCAGATCGTCAACGCTCATATTCTGTTCAACGTGATCATCCTGCTTGCCGGCCTGCCGCTGGCCGGGTTGGTCTACCGAGCCTCCGAGAGAATCGTGGCGCTCGGCGCCAAGCCGGCGCCGGCCGCGACGCTCGACGTCGTCGAACTGTCGGCGCTCAACGAAGGCGCGCTCGATGTGCCGAGCCAGGCTCTGGCCAACGCCACGCGCGAAGTGGTGCGGGTCTGCGAGACGGTCGAGATCATGCTCAAGCGCATCATCGAACTCTACGAGGACGCCGACTCGGACAAGATCAAGGCGCTGGCGGCCCTCGACGACCGTGTCGACCGCAGGCACGCGGCCATAAAGCTCTACCTCGCCAAGGTCACCAGGAACCCGATGACCCAAGACGAGGCGTTGCGATGCCAGGAACTGATCGGCGCCTGCGTCAAGCTCGAGCAGGTCGGCGACATCGTCGTGCGCAACATGCTGGTGCATGTGAAGAAGAAATTCGCCCGCGGGCTGGAATTCACCGACGAAGGCTGGAGCGAACTGTGCGCCTTCCATGGCTCGGTGCTGGCCAATGCCCGGCTCGCCTTCAACGTGCTGGTCTCGCGCGATGCCGAGACCGCCCGCCAGCTGGTGCTGGAGAAGGACCAGTTGCGCGACCGCGAGAAGGAAACCAGCGCCAGCCATTTCCAGCGCCTGCGCGAAGGCACCGCCAAAAGCATCGAAACCAGCTCGATCCACCTCGACACCATCCGCGACCTGAAGCAGATCAACTCGCTGCTGGCGTCGATGGCCTACCCCGTGCTCGAAGAGCGCGGCCTGCTCACGGGATCGAGGCTGAAGGCGAGCTGAGGCGGCAAGGATTTGCCGCATCGACATCAACTTGGGAACACGATTCCGGTATTCCGGCTTCAACGGCAAAATTAGTCTTTGCTCATCCTCACGTCCGTCGGCTAAGCATCTAATGCCACCCGGAGGAAATCGATGGACACCCATTCGCGCAGTTTCGCCAAGGCGCTTTCCTGGCGTGTGACCGGCACTATCGATACGATGATCATCTCGCTGGTGGTGACCGGAAGCATCAAGCTGGCGGCAGCCATCGGCATGACCGAAGTCGTCACCAAGTCGCTGCTCTATTATTTTCATGAGCGGGCGTGGCTGAAGATTCCTTACGGACGTAAGTCCGCGACCTGACGGGACCGGTGACCAACGGACCTGGTCAAGAAAAGCTAAAGCGACGTCGACAATTTCTGGATTGCCTGCCACGGCTATCCATGGTTTGAGCCCTGTATTTCGAGGGTTTCTTTTTCATGTCGCTGCCGCTCGTCGCCCTGTTCATCGCCGCCTTCGCTTTCGGCACCACCGAATTCGTCATCGCCGGCGTGCTGCCGCAGGTGGCGCAAGGGCTTAGCGTCTCGGTTCCCTCCGCCGGCTACCTTGTCTCCGGCTATGCCTGCGGCATCGCCATCGGCGGGCCGCTGCTGGCGCTCGCCACCAAGTCCTTGCCGCGCAAGATCTTGCTGCTCGGACTCGCCGTCGCTTTCACCATCGGCCAGGCGGCCTGCGCGCTGGCGCCCGATTTCACTTCCATGCTGTTGCTGCGCATTGCCGTGGCTGTCGCGCATGGCGCCTATTTCGGCGTCGCCATGGTGGTCGCGGTCGGCCTGGTGCGCGAGGACCAGCGCGGCATGGCGGTCGCCGTCATCCTGTCGGGCCTCACCGTCTCCAACGTCATCGGCGTGCCGGCCGGCACTGCCATAGGCAACATCTGGGGCTGGCGCGCGACCTTCTGGGTGATGGGCGCACTGGGCGTGGCGGCAACTCTGGCCATGGCGGCCCTGTTGCCGCGCACCACCGGATATCAGGCCAAGGCGGCGAGCCTTGCCAGCGAAGTCCGCGTGCTGGCGCGCCAGCAGGTCTGGACCTCGCTGATCCTGATGCTGATGCTGATGCTCGGCCAGTTCTGCCTGTTCACCTACATCACCCCGACGCTGCTGGAAGTGACAGGGCTCGACGAAAATCTGGTGCCCTGGGTGCTGCTGCTCAACGGCGTCGGCGCCACGCTTGGCGTCTTTCTCGGCGGCAAACTGTCGGACTGGAAACTGATGCCGTCGCTGATCACCATGCTCGCCCTGCAGGCGGTAACGCTGGCCATCATCTATGCCGTCAGCCCCTACCCCGTGCCGATGGTTATTGCGGTCATCGTCTGGGGCGGCCTCAACTTCGCCATCGGCACCCCGATCCAGACCCGCATCCTGTCCTGGACGGCCGACGCCTCCGGTCTCGCCGCCTCGCTTATCCCGTCCGGCTTCAATATCGGCATCGCATTGGCCGCGTCGCTGGGCGCCGCCATGCTCAATGCCGGCTACGGCTATCGCAGCCTGCCGGTTGTTGGCGCCTTCGCGATGGCGGTTGCCGTCATCGTGGCTGTCATCTCCCATCTCTGGGAACGGCGCAGCGACATCAGCCCGCCGGTACCGGCGGCCGCCGAATAACATGGCAGGGACTGTCGCTGATTTCGGGCTGACCTGCGGCACCTTGCCCGCGGGCACGCACAACGCGATCACCGATGTGCCCGGCGTGAGCGTCGGTCACTGCACGCTGCGCGACGGCGACATCAACACCGGCGTGACCGCGATCCTGCCGCATGGCGGAAACCTTTTCCGCAAGAAGGTGATGGCGGCAAGCCATGTCATCAACGGCTTCGGCAAGACCGTCGGGCTGATGCAGGTGCGGGAACTCGGCACCATCGAGACGCCTATCCTTTTGACCAACACGCTCTCAGTCGGCACCTGCGCCACGGCGCTGATCCGTGACGCCATCCGCCAGAACCCCGGTATCGGCCGCACCACCGGAACCGTCAATCCGGTGGTCGGTGAGTGCAATGACGGTCCGCTGAACGACATCCAGGCCCTGGCGATATCGGAGGAGCATGCGGTTGCCGCGCTGGCTGAAGCCCATGAAGGCGCGGTCGAACAGGGCAATGTCGGCGCCGGAACGGGAATGAGCTGCTTCGGCTTCAAGGGCGGCATCGGCTCCGCGTCCAGGACGATCGCGCTTGGCGGCGGACATCATCTTGGCGTCCTCGTCCTGTCGAATTTCGGCAGGCCCGGCGACCTCGTCCTGCCCGATGGGCGCCGGCCCGACCCCAGGCGGCAGGCCGAGGCCGAACGCGGTTCGATCATGATCGTTCTGGCGACGGACGTGCCGCTTGAACACCGGCAGCTCGAGCGCGTGGCGCGCCGCGCGGGCGCCGGCATCGCCAGGCTTGGCTCCTTCTGGTGCAATGGCAGCGGCGACATCGCCATCGCCTTCAGCACCGGCAATCCTATCGATCACGATGAAACCCGCGACCTGGTGCCGCTGCTCGCGCTCAACGAAGCACGCATCGACATTCTTTTCAGGGCGGCGGCGGAAGCGACGCAGGAGGCGGTGCTGAACTCCATGCTGTCCGCCGAGGCTTTCACCGGCAGGTCCGGCGCGCATCGCGCATCGCTCGCCGACTGGCTGCGCGACCAGGCAAAAAGGCGATAGGGCTACAGCTCAATCCGGAACCGCAGGCTTTCCACCCCGCCATAGGCGGCGTCCTCGAAGAAGCGCTCGACGAGTTTGCCGCCATTGGCCAGGATCACCTTGTGCGAGGCCGGATTGCCCGGCTTGGCGGTAATCTCGACATAGGGCAAGCCCACCGCCCTCGCCTCGTCCAGCATCAGCCGCAAGGCCTGCGTGGCATAGCCGCGCCGCCGCTTCCATGGCACCACCGCGTAGCCGATATGGCCAAGCACGTGCGGCGGCAGTTCCGCCGTGCCCTTTTGCCAGCGGAAGCCGATCGAGCCCGACGCTTCGCCGTCCCAGATCCAGCGACGGAAGCCCGGCAGGCGTGGTACTTGTGTGCCGTCTGGCAAGGTGATGGGCGCGCCCTTGGCCTCGGGATCATCGAGGTCGGCGAGGAACGCCGTGGGATTTTCTTCTATGGCCGCGAGCTGTTCGCGCGTCGCCTCCAGGAGCCGCACATTGTCCGGCGACCACCCGCGTTCGAGCGCCGCCTTGTAGGACGGCAGATGTTCAAGCGCCGGTTTGACGATTTCGATCATGATCCGCGCTCCTTGCCACCACGGCGGCATAACCGAGGCAAGCATCCGCCTCAAGGGCTCGCCGCCTGGACGGTTGCGCTTCGGCCCGGGCTTCTCGCGCAGACTTGCCGGCGCGCTAAACAAGATGTGTTTCGCCTGATGGCGCGTAGCGTTTTATGATCGTCCTCGGGTGATTCCGCGGGGATCACAAACGGCTTCGACAGGAGAATGGGTCTGGTGCGGTTGAGATCTGTCCCCTTGGGTGTCGTTGCGCTCCTCGGCCTCCTCGTCATCGTCATGGCCTTGATGGCATCGGCCCGGTCCTTTGCCGCGCCATCGGCCATTCCGGCCTGGCTTGAGGCCCATGTCGGCAATGGCGATGGCCAGATCTCACAAGTGGTGCTGGAGCGGGCGCGCGCGCTTTACCTGAAGAAGGTGGCGCAGGGCGCCGTCCGGAACCCCTGCTACTTCGCCATGGACGCCACCCGTCCCGGCGATTTGGGCAATGGCGTGCTCGGGCGCCGCTATTATGTCGTGTGCGAAGCCAGCCAGTCGTTCAGTGCGATTTCGTCGGGTCACGGCGGCGGCCGGAACCTGAAAGGCACCGTGGACTTTTCGAATGGCAGGCGCTGCGCCAAGAACTTCGGCAATGCCATGGATTCGGAACTGACCGCCGGCGGTGCCTACATGACCCAGGAAGCGAAAACCTCGTTCAAGGGCTTTTATCGCACCGGCGCGAAACAGGACGTGGCTTTCCAGCGCACCTTCATCCAGTTCGACGGTGAAGGCGAAGCCGCCAACGCAAGGCAGCGCGTGATCGGCGGCCATGCGGCGCAAGTGCTGCGCACCATGTGCATGCGCAAGACCCCGAACAGCGCCTATGCCGACCACGATGGCATGGTGCCGTTCGGCAAGCTGGTGGACTATGCCGGCGGCCGCAGCAATGGCTGCACCAGCTGGTCCCCAGCCGATGCCAAGCAGCTCATCTCGATGGTGAAAGACAACCCGACGACCCTCTACATCTATCCGGAATCGCGCGACATCGCCGCCGTTGCGAGCGGCCATGCCGCTTCAGGCACCTACTGGAACGCATCCTGCCTCAAGGAAATCGGGACGCCGAAATTCTGGCCGCGAAAAACCCTCGAGCCTGTCATCGCCCAGTACAAGAAGGATCATCCGGCACCACCCGCGCAGCCACTGCCGATCTGCAAGGAGCCGTGAGACCCACCCTGGCGGGCGCCGAGCTTGATCCCCACCTGGATGAACGCCGCGACTGATCCCTCGGCTGACCTCAGCGTGTGAACATCGCCGTGCCGGCTGGCATGGCGACACCGCAGCGGAGATCGGCAGCGTGCCGCAGTCCGCAGCCCTCGGCCATGCGCCGCGACACCTGGTTCGAGGGTGCGACCATCTCGTAGACGTACCGCGCTCCAAGTTCGCTGAAGGCGCAATCGACGAGCAGCGCGTTGATGAGACGGCCAAGCCCCTTGCCTCGCCATGGCTCGGCGACGGCAACCAGGCCCAGCCAGGCGTGGTCGCAAAAAAGGCTGTGCGTGTTGTGCGGGAAATAAGTGTGCCCTGTCGCGGCGATGCGGCCGCGGTCATCGCCAAGCACGATTGTCATCGCGCGCGGCGGCCGGTCCGCCAGCATCGTTCCAGGAAATGGTGCGAGGCCGTGCGCGGCAAGGAACTGCTGGACCGAGCGGGTGTCGGCGCTTTTCGCATTTGTCAGCGGCAATCGCATCGCGATGCCGCTCGGCATTCCCCGCGCGATGATGGCTTGCGCCTGCCCGCCGGCATCGTGCGGCTCGCCCGTGAGAATGTCCCAGGTGTCGATCCGGCATCCCATCGCCTCGAGCCTGGGGAAGCAGCGGACCGCCTGCTGCGGCGAAATCATCCGCAACCCGAGCAGGCCATCGCGGCCGAGCATCGTCTCCAGCGCGCTCCATGGCAGCCTGTCGGGATCATCGACCCCCATGAAGCGTCCGGCGTTGTAGATGCCGGGCGTCGCGGCGATCCAATGGCGCTTCTCGTGCGTGCGCCGTTGCAGCGCCTGCTGATGATCTGTTCCGAAGTAACCGGCCATGTCGGGCTCGCCCAGGGGTGCCTATCCGGGTGGTACGATAGGTCGTGCCGAGCGCCCCGTCAGGAAACGAAGCTGAAATTTTCCTGAATTCGCAGGTCTTGCGCGGTGGGTGGAAATGAGCTTGCCTTCCATGTCTTCACGGCAGGGGGCGCAGGCTTGGCAACCGACCAGCTATCGATCGATCTGGACTGCAACGAGCTTGTCGACCGCTCCGGTCGGCAAGTTGTCCTGCGCCGCCGCTCGCTCGGCCTGTTGATTCACCTCGCCAGGAATGCCGGTCATGTCGTCTCCAAGCAGGAATTGGCAGACGCGAACTGGCCCGGCCTCGCCGTGACCGACGATTCGCTGGCGCGCTGTGTGTCCGACATCCGTTCCGCCCTCGGGCCGGAACTGCGTCGAACGCTGCGGACCGTTTCCGGTCGCGGCTATATGCTGTGCGGATGGATCGGCGATGCTGGCGGCAGGTGCCTCCTTGCACCCGCCGCCGACCATGGGCGGCCAACCGCCACGGATCAACGGCCATCCATCGCGGTGCTGCCCTTCGAGAACCTCGGCGACGACGAAGACGCCTACTTCGCGGACGGCATCGCCGAAGACATCATCGCGGCCCCAGGGCTGCGAATCCAGGTTAACGGGGAAGTTGACCGAGGATTGAGGCGAGGTAGTCGGGGCTCCATCCGGCCTTTT